>DATJQV010000038.1 GCA_035505375.1 bacterium
CTGCCGACCGGCCGAACCTGGCGAGATTCGCGTCCCCGGAGTTGAACGCCAGCAATCGTGCGCCCATCTGCGCCGACTGTACGTGCACTCCCCATTGTGCGAGCAGCAGGCAGCAGAGAAACACGGCCCCGAGCAGCGACACGACGATTATCCCCTCGATCGATGCCACGCCCCGATGGTCCCGCCACCAGTCCCAGGCGACGAGCCGCAGGCGCGGAGTTCGTGGCTCGGAGCTTGGAGCCTGAAGCCTGGGGCTTGAGGCTTGCGGCCTGATGAAGCTCGCGGCCCTGAGCTTGCTGTCCCCCACGTGCGGTAAACGGCGACGGCGGTAGGGCATCAGCGAACTCCAGGCATACCGGCCGGACCTGATGTAAGGGCAGTCGGCCCGCATCCTCTCAAGCAGCGCCGCGGCCGGGCCCTGCCTCTCCTGTTTGAGCAACATGAAGTCTTCATCCGAATCCTCCTTGCTAAGGTATCGGCAGCGTGACCACCAGGTAGATACGGTGGAGATACGGAATCAGCGCACCGGCAATCGCTCGTGACGCAGCAAGAGATGCGAAGGCGATGGCGAGCGTCGCGACCACATACTCAGTGGCCGTCACTGCCGTCTCGTCGCGCAGCACACGGCACGCAACGCGCCAGAGGCCAGCAGTCCGCGACTTCGAGCTTGGCGCTTGGAGCTTGAGGCTTGAGGCTTGCGACGGCATATTCCTATGGTAGTAGTGCATACTTACGCAGGTTCTGTAGGTTACTGAAGCAATTATGGGTGTGGCCGGCGTACGCGGTATCGCTCATCATGAGCGCGATCCCGGCCGAGTCAAGCGGATTGAGCTCGACGTCCCAGAACGGGGCAAAGAAGTGGACTTCCTGGGTGCATGGCGCCGTCCCGGAGTCGCAGTGTGCGAGATTCCAGGTGGAAGGCGTGTAGGGCGCGATCCAACTGTCTCCCCTCATGTACGAATTCCATGTCGAACCCCCGGTTGAAGGAAAGTGCTTGTACGCCGTGTCAGTACCGTGGCAGGATATGATTTGTGTGAAGACCTGCATGACGTAGCAGCTTTCATAAGACAAGTAGGGAGTGGACCGTGCAACCGCAAACAGCGGGCTTGGTGCTGCAACCTTACTTCGCGGAAAGAGCTTCCCGCCCAAGGCCGGACCCAGACCATACGGCGACGTCGTGGCTCCCTGGTACCAGACATAGGCGATGGTGTTGAACTCGCGGTTGGGATTCACCTGGCGGGGCCTGACCTTCGTTCCGACCAGGCCGCAGGTGGATTCAGCGCCGGTATAGCAACCGGTGGGCTTCCAATAGTGACAATGAATCGTGTCATGACGTTGACTGAGGCAGGACGATTCAGAGTGACATATCCAGTTCCGCATGGCGTAAGTGTCGGACCTCAAGGCGCAATGGTGGCAGCAGAAGATCGTGTCCCGCATCCAGTGATGATGATGTGTCCAGTTATTGTCCGTACGCGCTGAGATAAACTGCCAGGTTGGGCTGTTCTTGTACGGTGGCGTGGGCTTCCCGTTCGGCCATGTTATGGGGGTATGACCATCGGGTTCGCCGCAGTACACGACCGTGCTCCCCCAGCTATCGCCGTTCAGATACCAGTTCTGCCACCAGCCATAATTGGCCCTGCACTCCATGACGGTGTCGGTGTAGGTATACCACTGCCAGCCTTGATGGACGTACCTTTGGAATGTCTGGTAGACAGCATACTGGCAATCACGATCCAAGGTGTCCACTCGGTCGAACCAGTTGCTCGTGTCGGAGCAGTACGCCCGGACGTTCCACGTCGACGAGTCGATGACCACCCGGCCGCAGGCATTCGTGATGTTGACGTCAAGCGTGGGAATTGAGTTCAGGACCTGCCCGCACCGGCAGATTTCTGCATACACCAGGCTGTCGCCGGAGGCACTGGCTACAAGCAATGGTGTCGTGTCGTTGGTCGTGACGATTGCCCGACCGCCAGCGGACTGAGATGCCGGATACGCATGCATGTTCTGACAGGCCGCCTGGGTACCGGCTGAGGCCGCGATGGACTGAAAGCTCGTGGCGATGCTGTTCTGCAGCGAGTAGAGCCACTGCGCGGTGGTGTCGAGCTTGCGGACAGAACCCGCGTACTCGTTGCTGTGCACGCTGACCGGGTTGGAGTTCCCGAACAGCGCCGACGTGATGTTCTGTCCCGTCGCCTTGACCGATGCGTCGTCCGTATCGGCGTAGAGGGTTCGCGCCAGGGCCTCGCTCACCGTCAGCACCGTCATCCAGGTGTAGACACTTCTGATGCCTTCGTTCATGTTCGTGCACAGGTTCAGCGAACGGGCCAGCCAGACCGAACCGGTATAGGCGCCGGCGTCAACGGCGTTCTGCACGCGCACCTTTTGGGTCACGGCCCGCGTGCCGACCGACATCGCCAGCATGAAGGCGAGTAGCGCGACCGCCAGGACAACCCCGAGCCACAGAACCTGCCCGCGGGTGTCGTGAAGCAGCCGCCGGATGAATTTAGTCACGAGCATGTTGACCCCCAGTTCCGGTGGTCCGAAAGAGAGTTGCCGAGTTGTGGAACGCAATTACCGGTCAGCGAATGAAGCCCCGGCCCTCGGCCGGAAACCGGGAGCCGGCCCGTGCTTGCATGGACCACCAACAGGGATGCGAGCAGGGCAACGGCAAGCGCCACGCTGACCCATAGACCGCTCATGTCGTGGCGCAGCGGCAGGCCGGCGTGACGAATAAGCCCGGCCCCCGAGCACCGCACTGTCCGACAGGCCCCGCCGAGGGCAACGCCTGGGTTCGGACTCTGGACGCCGCAATTCTGACCTTGTACTTCCATGATGCTACCCCGCCCAGTAATCGGTGACGGCGTGGCCGTGCACCGGGACATTCCATTGCCAAGTGTTGCTGATTTGCGTTACGGAAGACTGAATCGTCGTGTAGAAAGGGAGTCCCTGTAGAGTGGCTATGTAGGAATTGAGTCCGGTGTGGCCCCAGAGTTTGCCGAAGGGAGTGAACGAACAACGATAAATGTAGGTGACGTCCACGGACACATACTTGTGCGTCTTGCCCGGAGCGGTGCCGACGGTGCAGTTCGGCTGGCTTGTCCTGATAAATGCGCTTGCCAGGCGCCCGAGCCAAGCGGCGCTGTCGCCCTGGAACCCGGAGATGCTGCAGATTGTGCCCACCGTCTGATTCGGATTCGACAGCCCGAAAGCACTGAGGACCGCCGAGCTGTTCGACACGGTCGGCGGGGCAATGGCGCTCATCGCCAACGCCGCCGCGAGGTGAGTATTTGTCGTAGAAGTGACTCCGTAGCACGCTGCCGTCCGCGCTGCGCAGAAGGCGGCGTAATTGGCAAGCTGCTTCGCATTGGCCAACAGGCACACCTCCATGATCACCATGATGAACAGCAGGAGCACCGGGAACGCGATAACGGTCTCGAGCATGGAAGTGCCGTCGGTATTGCGGCCCAGACACGACAGCCGCCGGCAGGCGGTCAATGGGCGACGAAGCTTAGTGGACTCCATGCGTAGCCTCCAATCATTGCAAAAACAGTACCAACCACTATGGCAAGTCCGAAAGGTATCTTCTGAGTCTCCTGTCGGTTGATGTCCTGCTTCGGAACCAGGCGCGACACGCGGGAACCCACGACGAAGAACAGGCTCTTGAACGTCCGCCATGCTTTGCGGTTCCATATCAACAGGACGATACCGATCACCAGCGCCACGATGAGCGAGTAGAACAGCGCCGAAACCACGAATGGATAGCCTTTCAGTGCGCCGACTGCGGCCATCAGCTTGACGTCGCCTCCGCCCATCCAGCCCAGCACAAATAGCACCAGGAGCGACGCGAAGCCGAAAAGAAAACCGAGACCCGAGGCCTTCGTTCCGCCCCAGCCATGGAACATGCAGCTCATTCCGAACCCAAGGACGATGCTGGGCAGAGTAGCCCAGTTGGGAATCTTCCTATATCTAATATCCCAGTAAGCGCACAACACCAGCAAGAGGAGAGCGAAGACATCGACTGCGATGTAAGTCGTACCTGTCATGTTATGCCTCTTCAGTTCGGACCGACCGGCCTTCGAACCAGACCGCATTAGCCGGGGATGCCAGGACCACGAGAGTCCACCCCAAGAGGCTCGAACATTGCTCTCGTGATCCTGACATCATATTGGCTGTACCCCAGCTCGCCCGGCTACTGTTCGATCGAGGCGGACGCCTTGTTGATGCTCTTCGAGACGATTCCCTTGACGAGCCTGAAGGCGACAATGGCAGCCACGACGACGAATACCACGATCACAACGTACTCAAGCATCGTCTGGCCGCTCTCATCCGACAATAGGGCCCTGCCGGCCCCGAACGCTCTGCTCAGCATGATATGACCCCCTTAGGTCTACTCATGTTGCGGTTCTGCCACGTCCAGCCGCGTCCACCCCAGCGCGTCCACGTCAGCGGTGACTGGAACGTGGCGGCTCAGGACAGCAGACCCAGGTTTTGCGGTCGCATCTCCACCCGCCGTGGTTAATCCAGACGGGCGACGCTCGCTGGAGGTAATGCACGTCGCGTGCCACCATGCCCCGGACCGCGCGTCCGCGGGGCTTTCCTGTTTCCGAACAGATACGGCCAGCAGCGGTAAGTGCACTCGTTTGTTGATGAATTCTGGTCGCCCTGTTCGAACCCATTGGAGCTAATTGCCGGCCCTGACAGGCGCGTTCGTTCGCTCCGGTCGCGTGGCGCGCAAGAAGCAGACGCAGCGCCGAGCGGCGCTGCGTCTGTCGGATTCGTAGGCTGCGGCTGCTAGTTATCGTCAGCAGCGAGGTGAACCATCATTCTGACCGAGAACGTGGTTTGTCTCTCCTGCGATACTCGTGTCTCCGACGGGAGACGCGCCTCGTAGTTTCGCTGTCCCAGCCAACCCTGCCTCACGACTACTGTTCGATCGACGTCGATGCCTTCTCGATGCTGCGGTGCACTGTGCCCTTGACCAGCCTGAAGGCGACGATCGCCGCGACAACGACGAAAACGACTATGACGACGTACTCGAGCATCGTCTGGCCGCTTTCATCCGAAAGCAGGGCCTTGCCTGCCTCGAACGCTCGGTTCAGCATGATATGACCCCCTTAAGGTCTCGTCTTGCTGCGATCCTGCCTCAGCCTCCCGCGTTTAGGACCGGCGCGTCTAGTACCGCGAGCCGGAACGCGTCCGCTCGGCGACAGAACCGGGCTTTCCGTTTGTGTCTTCACCCGCCACGGCTAGTCCGGGCAGGCGACACGCACGGAGTTTTGCACTTAGTGTGCCACCGCGACCCGGCCTGCGGGTCCGGTGACTTGACGAGTCTCCAACCAGAGACGCCCGCGTCAGCGCTGCGACAGCCGCGCCGGTCGCACCCGGCGCGGAAATCTGATGCGGCGGCCGCTGGCCGCCGTCCCTCGCGGTCGGTCAACTGATCCTGACAAAGAGTAATGTTGTGTCTCACTCGGGTGACGCGAGTCTCCGCTGCGAGACGAAAGGAACCGTCCAACTGCTTGCGAGTCTCGACCCAGGCACATCACCGCCCGCACCTCGCATCTGCCCGCTCTCCGGGTGCTTGACAGTCCTGCCTGCTGCAAACCGAGAAACCCGCCGTTTGCTACCGTATCAGTCCGGCACGATCGACGTCGAAGTGGTCTGTATGCTTCGATGCAGAAGCGGTCCGACCACCCTTAGTGCAATGCCCATGACGATACACACGAAAACCACTATCACCACGTACTCGAGCATCGTCTGACCGTTCTCGTCCAGCAGAAGAGCCTTGCCGGTCCCCGTCACTTTGCTCATCACAATGACTCCCTCGGCCATGCCATGTTGTAGTCCTCCGACCGCCGACTACGTCGCGCCCCGGTCTCTGCGACTGTCTCGCAGGCGGCTCGCACTCTTTCTCGACGGCGGGCTAAAGCCTTTCGTCAGTACCTTCACCCTCCGCGACAGGTTCGGGAGGGCGATACTCGCCTCATACTATGCACGCGGCGTGCCAGGAGCGTGAGTGATGGATCGCGGGCTGTTGACGTACCTGTAGCTACTATCTACGCTCCCAGCCGGCACCGGCGGCAGCTGTCGCCATTCGGTGACAGCCCGGCGAGCATGCGGGCAAGTGCCGACGGGACGGCGAAAAGCTGCGACAACCGTGACGTCGCACCACTGAACGGAGGACCGTGTGTCGAACCACGCCGCCCCGCCGCGGGGTTGACTCTATCAAGATACTGCTCATAGGGTCGACATGGTTCTCGGTAATGAGTAGACCGTTGTATCGCTTTGGAGACAACCGGCCTACTATCGTAGGCAATCCGGGAGCCTGCCATTGAACGCTGTTGGCGGTCAACTCCTGCAAGCCGCCCGGGGCGACTGCGTGCGCAAGCGCCTGGGCCGACCGCGGCCTGTTGCCGAACTGTTACAACTGCTCTCTTAGACTGCGACGCCAACCTTGTCGCGTTGCCGGCGGGATTGACGACGGTTGTGACAATGATATCTGTTCTGTATCACTTGAGAGAATCTGGTATCCGGCGGGCGACATGCCCGCCGAGGGTCGGGGAGCTTAGGTCCGGCTGCGGGCCTGGTTGGGTGAAGTGATACCGTACCGCTTCATGATACGGTAGAGGCTGGGACGCACGATACCGAGTATGGCGGCGGCTTCGGCCACGTCGTAGCCCGTCTGCTCGAGCACGCGCTCAACCGCCTCGCGCTCCGCTCGCTCCAGGGCGACCTTCAGCGTGCCGTCGGTCGACGCCTTGGCTTCGGCCCCGAGGAATGAACGCAGTTCCTCGGCTTCGACCGGATTGGTTTCGGCCAGGATGACCGCTCGCTCCATCAGATTGCGCAGCTCGCGCACGTTGCCCGGCCACGAGTAGACCCTCAGGGCCGCCCAGCTTTCGGGAGCGAATCTGACGGCACGGCCGTAGTCCGCGCAGAAACGCTCGAGGAAGAAACTGGCAAGCGGTTCGATGTCCGCCACCCTTTCCCGCAGCGGCGGCACGTCGATCCTCACCACGTTGAGCCGATGGTACAGGTCGTCGCGATAGAGGTCCATCTTGCTCATCTCCTGGAGGTTCTTGTTGGTGGCGGCCACTATCCTGACGTCGAGGCGAATGACCCCGCTGCCGCCGACCCGCTGGATTTCGCCGTCTTCGAGGAAGCGCAGCAGCTTCGCCTGGGCCGCCTCGTTCAAATCACCGACCTCGTCAAGGAACAGCGTGCCGCCGTCGGCCTCCTGCAGCTTGCCGATACGGATGGCGGAAGCACCGGTGAACGACCCTTTTTCGTGGCCGAACAGCTCGCTCTCGATCAGTTCGCTCGGGATCGCCGCGCAGTTCAAAGGTACGAACTGCCGCGTCGCCCGGGGACTCTGCAGGTGAATGGCACGGGCGACCAGTTCCTTGCCGACGCCGCTTTCGCCCATCACGAGTACGCTGGCCGGGGACGGCGCGACGCGGCGGATCAGGCTCCGGACCCGCTTCATACCGGTCGACTCGCCGACCATCCGGTATCGCTCCTGGAGTTCGTTGGTCAGATGCTGGACCTGGCGCGGCAGCTCGGTGCTCTCAAGCGCATTCGTGATCGCCACGAGTATCCGCCCGGGCTCGGGCGGCAGCTCCAGGATGTCGAACGCGCCGAGCTTCACGGCTCCGACCGCGGTCTGGACCGACAACTTCTGCGCAGTCATGATCACTGGCACGGAGGGAGCCATCCGACGCACTTTCCCAAGCACGTCTATCCCGCTGAAGTCGGGCAGCACGATGTTCAGGAGCAGTACGTCGGGGATCTGGGTCTTGAGTATGGAAAGCAGGCTCTGGCCATCGGGGAACAACCGGCACGAGTAACCACCGCCCACCAGCACATTGTTCAGCGCGGACGCCATCTGCTGGTCTTCACACGCGACGTATATCTGCTGCTTCATGGCCTCTCTCCCGCATGTCCTCGGCGGTGAACCGCGGCTGCGGTGGAACCGGCGTCGTGTACCACGGGCTGGATTGCTCCTGTCACGAGTCCAGTAGTTTAGTGACCCCTGACGGGGAAGTCAAGTGATAATTCTCTCTTCCCGGAGCCTTGCCACACGCCGCCGGCATGGCCGGGCGGCACGGATCGCCAACCGGCTCCCGCGGAAGGGCCCCGGCCGCGCACGCAGCCGTGCAGCAGTCCGCGATGCCTGAGCTGGATTGTGCTCGGGTGACAGGCTGCAAATCTCACACGGTCTATGGCTCGGGATAAACTGATGTTGGCGTGGCACCGCGGTGCACGCTGCTCCTTATCGTCCTGAAAGTGATGATCGACCCCAGGACGACGAAAACCACCAGCACGATCAACTCAATCAACTTCGGACCGTTCCTTTCCGACAGCAGTGACTTGACGCCACCGAGATCTCTACGCAGCATGATGACTCCCACTGGTCCCGTCATGTTGTGGTCCTGTCACGACCCGCAACTTCAGGCTCCACCGAATGCACACACGGGAGCTGAAGCGCGTCGACTCCGTACATCAGACCAAGAACTTACACTCGTATCTCAGCCCGCCACGACTAGTACGTGAGGGCGATACTAATCACAGCTAGGTGCATGCGGCGTGCCAGAGATTGGGGTCCAGTGGGCTGGCAACCAGTGTGTCTCCGGGCAGTTACAGGAACGCTCTCAAGGGTGAGAAGCGCTTCACTGCCCGTGGCGCAGAACGCCGCAGCCTATCAGCCCGTATCTTCGAATGTTAGATCGATGCGACAATCCGAGATGGTTTGCCCGGGTTCGAACGCGTGCAGCGATGGCTACGGAACTGGCGAGTGCGATTCCTCGCCGAGTTCCAAGCCGCCCGTCATTCCGACGCCGTGACCAGCTCTGTCTCCACCGGGAGACTCACGGCCTCCGGCATGAGGTAGCCGTCGTCGTCATGCGGGGTGAACCAGCTCTTGGTCCGGGCATGAGTCGGCGGAACGATTCCGTGGCGCTTCATGATCCGGTAGAGGCTGGGTCGAACGACGCCCAGCAGTGCGGCCGCTTCCGCCACATCGTTGCCAGTCTGCTGAAGCGCGCGCTCGACGGTCTCGCGCTCGGCCCTGTCCAAGGCCGCCTTCAACGTCGTCTTCTCTATTTCTCCTACCATGTTGCTGTCAATACTACTGGGAAGCCCGCTTCGTGCGCTCTTAACGTTCACTGCGGACGTCCCGCGTCATCCTTAATACATCCTGTCTGCCGGCCCCGCGTAGCTCGTCCCGTGTCATGCCATGCGGAAGCGCGGCAATTCTTCCAATTCACCTCTCTGCACCTTGACTGATCCAATCCATGGTCACCTGAGGCCACGTGCAGCCGGACGTGGAGGTTGGCACGTCCGGCTGCATGCTAAGGCGGCAATTGCCGGAGACCAAAGAGGCGAATCTCCCGCAGTCCGCGACGGTTCGCGATGTAACCCGTGGCTTGAGCATCAGGCTGGATGCACTTTATGATCCCACATCCCTTAACCCCGAGCAACTCGTACATTGCATCAATCGTGCCAAAGACAAGAGAATGCTGCAATTAAACGGGCCACCGCGCTATCAGGCAGAAGCCACTCGGGGCGAGGACTACTCAAGGCTGTTGTCGCCTGCAGAGAATCACATCGGTACAGGTCTTGTCTCCCCTGAGATACTAGCCGTCTTCGGCAGGAGACACGCTCGCTTGTGGTGAAGAGCGCGGTCACGACAGTCGCCGATCGGAGACAAGTCAATAACCGGAAGCGCAGTCAGGTCGATGGGCTCGGACTACAATGGGCGCAGAAAGCCAGCAGCGCAGGGCGTGCCAACTGCATCGCGCCGGCGCTCGGAAGAGCACGTCCTGTTGAGACTGGACGGCTGGGTGTCGGCGACGAGAGCGTGCGGACACGTCACGACCCGGGCGACAGGATCCTCGGCTCGGGCACGTCCGGCAAAAGTGGCTGTCACCCAACGGCGACTGCCCGCGAAACGATGACGCAGTCGGATATCCCGGTGGACCCAGGTTCTGTTCTCGCGCACCTGCAATTGAGACGATGGAGAGGAATCACTCGCAGATAACAGGGCGATGGTTGTACCGGAGGACCTCGACGGCGACTTTCAGGCCGCTACTGTCACCGCCCGCTCAGGCATTGGTCGGGTGGCTTCGCGTTCACGGGAATGTCGAACTGAGCCGGGATTTCCACTGTTCGGACAGGGTTGAAGACTCGATACCCGTACTCATCAGCGCGTCACGGCTGCGCTCACGGCCATGTGACCGAGTAGAGCCTCACCGGCTGGTGGTCGGCATAGAAGTTGTCAAATACGTCCCATCTTCCGAGTTCCACGGCCTCCGCTCCCTCCCATTCCGCGACCTGCACTATGTTGGATGAAAGCACAATCATGTACCTGGGATGGCAATCCCCGATTCGTTTGGACTGGTCTGTGCCAGGCAGAGTGTTGACTCCGTTGGTGCCGGTCTCGAGCGACACGGAGCTCGCGATGTCTCCATACAACAGGACACCGCGGGAAGTGCCTTCCCGTTCTCTGATGATCTTCCCGACTGCCTGCGTCATGTTGTAAAAGGAATATCTCGGTCGTGCAAGATAGGACACTATCCGCCAGCCTTCTATTAAGGAAAGCGCCGCGAGAACAACGGCCGGTATGATTGCAGCGGCAGGACGCCTCGTTTGTCGCAACCGCTCAGCCAGGGCCGTGCACGCGGGCCCGCAAAGTCCGGCGAGCGGAACAAGCAACGGGAGGTAATAGCGCGGCGGCCCGTAAACGTGAAGCGTGAGCATGCCCGCATATGCTGCGACATAGCCGAGCAACAAGTGGACTAGCGGCTCCGAACGGAAGCGTTTCGAGAACGCAAAAGCTCCGAAGATCATGACCACAGCGATATCCACGAACCCCGCCCCGAGGTACTCGGCATCCGTGATCTTGCGGGGAAGGTGTCGAACAAAGGCATGAAAGCTCGTGTAGATGTCTCCGACAGTCTGTCGATTGTACCCGACGTACTCCCAGGGAAACGCCGCCACCGAGACCAACCGGTAGCCACCATAGAGCACCAATAGCGTCAGGCCTGAGACAGCGACGAAGGTAACGCGTTGTCGGATAGTGGAACCGCCGCGCCAGGCACAGAATGCAAGCAAAGGGATGGCAAAAACCGCAGTCAGCTTCGTCAGCATGCCGAGGACGAGCAGGAAGGAGGCAAGCACGAGTCTGAGCAGCGTGGTCCTTTGCCTCAGGCCTCCAGCGGCATAGAGACTCGCAACCACAAGGCAGGTCGCCACCAGGTCCATTGTCCCAAGGCGGCTATAGGCGAATCCGACGTAGTTGCTCGTCATCAGGAGGGCGGTCAGCAATGCCGCGAAGTCGCCGAAGCTACGACGGACCAACAATGCTGTCATGGTCACAAGGAGCAGGAATGCAGCTACAATCGTGATGCGCACCGAGGTCAGGCTGAGTCCGAACAGAAAAAAGGAGATGCGATGGAGAATGTGGCCGATGGGCGCGTAGACCGCCGTATTTGCGTCTCCCGGCATGTACCAATGCCCGGTGAGCACATGTCGGATTGCCGAAGCCGCATTCTGTCCGTCATCCGTATATAGCTCGCCCGACCAGGTAATCCCACTGGGAAAGTCAGCGTTCAGATGCACCAGCCGCATGGCCGCGAAACCAAGAACGAGGAAAAGCAGCGCTATCTTCAGAATCCGCTTCATCGCGTCGCCTCGGCGCGCCGGCTGGCCGGGCAGGCTGGCTTTCTCCATCTGCTAGGCATGCTAGGAAAACGCGGAAAGGAGTCAAGGTATCCGTTTCGCGTGCTACGCGACCGATCAAGGCGGGAAACCACCAGGGACTCGGATAAGCGAGCCGACGCCGAGTTCAGCTCCGGGAGGGATCTCCGGCAGGATCGTAAGAGAAGAATGGGGTCAAGTGCCGCAACGATTCCCGGTTCGGTCAGAGGACTCGTTCAGATCTCAGGCGTCGAAGCGATTGCCGGGCCGGTGCTCAATCAGCTTCATCGGTCAGGGACACAATGAGAGGAACGCTGAAACACCGCGCCGGTGCCGTATGAGCGTCCACGCGTCATCTCGACGCAGGTCTAACCTGCAGCCGCCACAGGCCAACCAGACCCCAGACGGTCACCATGACATAACCCAGCACCTGGGCCACGGTTATGTAGGCAAGCGCCCCGCTGCGCGCGTATCCGAGCGGAACAAGAACCGCCACCGCGACGAACTGATACACACCGACATAGCCGGGAGTCGAGGGGATGGCGCTGGATAGCCCGAGTCCGGCAAGCAGCATCACCGCTATCGGCAGCGTCAGGCTGAGGCCGAATGCCCGGGTCCCGATTATTGTGCCCACTGCATCGCAAAACCAGACAAGAACCGTCATCCCGGCAAAAGCGATGCCGCGGGACGGGTTGGCAAACGCGCGCATGCCGGAGAGGAACTGAGCCAACATCCCGAGCAAGCGTTCGCGGAACCGCGCCGGGCCGGGCACATGCCGCAGCACTCTCGCGAACTGCTGCTCGAAGCGTGGGGCTGCGAAGAGGACAACAACCCCCGCGACTCCGAAAATACCCATCACCTTCCATGCTCTCACCAGCCAGCCGGACGTCTGCCCCATCGAGAATACGGCAATGAGGCTGAACAGGACGAGCGCGACGGCGTCGAGCAGCCGTTCAGTCAGGGCGGTGGCAAGAACCCAGCTCTTGCTCAGCCCGGCCTTGTGCCCGAGCGCTGCGGAACGGATCAGCTCGCCGGCCCGGGCAGGCAGGAAGTTGTTCCCCAGATAGCCGGCGGCCGTGGCCCAGAAAACCGTCAGCGGTGCGACTCTCCTTTGGCCTCCGTCGGACGGCGCGGCTCCAAGCAGCACGCGCCAACGCAGGCTGCGGAAAACCAGAGTAAAATTGCCAAGCACAAATCCCGCCGCGAGCAGCATGAATTTCGCGTGCCTGACTGTCGCGAGGAATTCTCGCCAGTTGACGCCACGTATGGCCAGATAAAGCAGGACCGCGCTGAGCAGCACCGTGGCGACCGCAATCCAGCGCCGTCCCGATTTGGCGGATGGCGAGGTCCTGCCGCCCGATTCCACTGCCCTGGAATCCTTGATTCCTTGACCCCTCGAACCCTGTCCTTATCAGTCGAAGTTGATGCGCTCTTTCTCAATAACCAACGGCATGTGACGGACGTACGTATGAATTGAGCCGACGTACTCCCCGACGATACCAAGGAAAAACAACTGGACCGATGAGAAAAAGAAGATGCCGACCACGAGCGGCGCGAGCCCGAGCTCGAAGCTCTTCCAGAATACCAGCTTGTACGCGAGGTAGAAGAGCGCCACGAGCAGGCTCAACGCTGCCGACGCGAACCCGAGCATCGTAGCCAGCCTTAGCGGTACCTTGGAGTGACTGGTCATACCAAGCAGGGCCATGTCGAAAAGGGTATAGAAGTTGTTCTTGGTGAAGCCGCGCTTCCGGCGTTGCTGGGTGAACTCGACCCTCGCCACGTCGAACCCGATTTCGGCAATCTGGCCGCGGAAATACGGGTAAGGGTCATCGAGCTTCCGGAGGATGTCGAATATCTGCTTGTCATAGAGACCGAAGCCGGTGGCGTTCTCCACGAGTTCGACGTCGGAGAGCCTGCGCAGCAGGCGGTAGTAGAACCGGCGGATGGCGTAGATGAGTGCTGGCTCCTCGCTCTTGCTCTTCACCGCCATCACTGCCTTGTAGCCCTGCTCCCACTTCGATACGAACTCCTTGATGAGCTCAGGCGGGTCTTGGAGGTCCGACGCCATGGTCACGACCGCGTCGCCGCGAGCCTGGAGCGCTGCGTGGTACCCGGAACGGACGTGCCCGAAGTTGCGAGCATTCACGATGACCTTGACCCGCTTGTCTCGCTTGCAGATTCCGCGCAGGGCCCAAACGGTGTTGTCCTGCGAGGCATTGTCCGCGCAGATCAACTCAAATTCGTAACCTGCCAATTGAGCAAAGACCTGCTTGATCCGCTCGTACAACTCACCCACGTTCGTTTCTTCGTTATAGCATCCCGTAACGATGCTGACTAGTTTCATGGGAACTCCCTGATGCCCGTTCTCGCTCATGCTCAGGAGCGACCGTCACACATGACTGCCGTCATAGCGTCGCCCGACGGATGGCGACGTGACACGTACCGGGATGACGGTGGCGGCACAGTTATCAATACAGTGTGATTACTTCATTGTCCAGATGCAGTTCATCTCGTATCTGTCGCTCGATCTCCTGTTGATAGCCTCGCGACGAGATCAGGATCGGCTCGGTACGTCCCTTCAATTCAGCCGGAGCGACGATCGGGACGCTGCGCAGCAGTTTTCCCTGGCAGTGCGGGTTCGTGTCGACAAAGACCACAATCTGGATGTCACCCAACCGGCTGACCATCAACAAGCGTAGGGTGTGAAGTCCGGCGCTCCAGACGATGATCGGCGTTGCCCGGTCTGCAAGCCGGCTGATCGTGGCGAGAATCGGTTCGGCTCGCTGCTGTGACAGCTCAACATAGCGCGTCAGGCTGGTTGACGTTTCCTCGTCTTGCGTCAGATCGCACGGGAGATCGTCGTCCGTCTTCTGAAAGACAGCGCGGATGGCAGGCCATGTGGTTCGGTATCCTAGTGGCAACGTGAGCTGTTCGACTACCTGTTCCCGGAAGCGACTGCGGCGCATCAGGTTGACAAGTGAGAACTGGCTGAAGAAGTTGATGTGCTCGACGCTGAACTCCTGGAACGGCGCGTTCTCGGCCTCCGCGAAGTGCGCCGCGTCAGGTACGACCACGAATACCTGTCCTCTATGGGTGAGCATTCGGCTCAGGCGCTGCAGCGCCGGTCCCGGTTCAGTGAGGTGTTCCAGCACGCCGGACACGATCACCGCATCTCTGGAACCGTCTTCAACGCTGACGTTCTGAATTGACCCGGTGAGGACCGGAATGCCGTACCAAGCGAGCGCCCGTTCTGCGCAGGTTTCAGACGGATCCACGCCGGCCACATTCTCATACCCCCGTTGCTTCAATTCAGCCAGCAATCCGCCCGTGCCGCAGCCGACGTCAATGATGCGCGCGTGACGGTCGCCCAGATGTTTCTGGATGAAGTCAGCCAGCGATCGGAACCGAACGAGGTCGTCCGGTGATGGCTGCCCCTGTGGACTGGCATCCTCATATTTCGACATGTCGCGATAATAGGCATCGAATGTCGCCTGCTCTGGAATGTGGTCGGCGAAGCCCATGCCGCACTCCGCGCACACCACTACGTCGTAGCTGGCCAGGAGGTTCCCCTCCGACATCTGGGCGAAGGACTGCCGGTACAACTGCCGGCGCCCCATGCCGCCGCACACGGGGCACGGGCGCACATTCCTCGCGTTGTCATGCGCCATGCCGCTATCCGCTCTGCCGCTGTCCTTCGGATAACGCGACTACGCGACTGGTGATGCTATCCCTGCGCCGCGCCGTCGGCACCGCGTAACAGACCAAGTCCCAGCCATCCACAAGATGCGTCTTCAGACTGAAGCGGTAGTCGGACGAATAGGAGTGTATCAAGAGCGGTATCTGCCAAAGGTGATCGTATTTGTGGTATGCACAGACTGCTAAAAGCGGACGCGCGTGCTCGACTAGCCACGCCGCGCCGCGAATGGCCTCCAGCTCGGTACCCTCGATGTCGATCTTGATGAACGTCGGTTGGATATCGGATGGGAGCGAATCCAGCGGCATCACGTCTACGTCGGCAGTACCTTCTGCGCTCACCGCGGAACCGGCGGTTCCCAGCGTGAGGAACCGGACGGTTTCTTCTCGAGAGCCAACCGCCTTGGGAAACAGCGCGATTCGTCTCTGCGTCGCTGCCGGAAGACTCAGGACATAGTCGCGGAGTCGCGGGAAATTGAGGGGATCTGGCTCGAACGCTACTATCCGACTGAATGAATCACCTGCGATTTCCAGAAATTCCCGGATTGTGTCCCCGTCAAATGCGCCGCAATCAGCCAGTACTTCGCGATCGGACAGGACCACCAAATCGTGAGGAAAGTAGATCCGCTCGGCAGTTGGTGCCGCCAGACCGTCAAAGTCGGAAAGCATGCGCAGTCGGAGATGAGATATGTACTCCCGGCGCGAGACATCGTCTGCCAACAACCCGTAGGCCTTGCGGACAAGGTCCGCTTGTTCGATCACACGGTGCGGCAGCTCCCACATGAAGTGAGGCAGGAATTCATCGGGGTACTTCCAGAAAAGCGGTACGAAAGGGACCACGCTGGTACAACCTAGATTCATCAACTGCTGCTTGCGATCGACCATGGTGTCGGTCGCCTCACCAGTCCAGATGGCAATCACGAAGGTCGCACGCTCCCGAAACCGCCGCGCGGCTTCGGCCGGTGGCAGTACCGCAACACCGTCGATCGTTGAACCCCACAGTGCCGGATTGCTATCGGCTAGGGCCAGCGGCTCAATCCCCCTCCGGCGCAGGCCGGCCACGGTCTTGCGCCCGAGGCCACCCGCACCGAAGACTACGAGGGCATTGCCAAAGGGTGCAGTCAACTCATCAAACACGGACTGCTCCCATTGACGGACTGCGTCAGGGTCCCTCGCCAGCAGCGCATCGAGTTCGGCGGAGAGTAGTTCACTCATGTCGGTGCCGCCGATGCGTCATGCCGTCAGAAGTCACGCCGCTAACCGCCGGTTGACGCGATGACTATGGTGTCGCATGATAGTCTCCTGCTAGAATGTCATCCGTTTTTGCACCAGTCCGGCCTCAAGCGGGACGCTCGCGAGCACTTCGGCGATGCATCGGCCGGCTTGGCCCTGGCCATACGGATTCCGGCAGGTCCGGACTCGCGCAAGAAAGCGTCGGTCATGGAGACAGCGCTCGACGGCTTTTCGGATCTGCTCCCGGTTGTAGTCGACGTCAAGAATGTTGCTGCTTCGCAGCCGTCCCTGCTGCCGACTGCCGATGTTGACGCAGGCACAGCGGAAAGCTGGCGTCTCCTTGATACCGCTGGAGGAATTGCCGACGCAGGCGGCGGCAACATTTAGAACCCCATGATAGAGATGGCGCCCCAAGCTGGGTATGAGGCGTACCGCCGACGGGTGGTCGGCTGCGAAACGCCGCATCTCAGCAAGCATCCTTCGGCCCCCGGCGTCGTCGTTGGGATAGGTAATGACAACCTGACAGTCCCAAGCGCGGACGGCATCGGACAGGGCAGCGAGGGAAGGGCGGACCTGCGCCCGTCCGCGATCGAACTGGGTGGCGACTGAGTGCTGCGTGAAGACCAGAACCGGTCGTGATGGACTCAGCGACAGACGTCGGAAGACTTCGGCCGGCGGTGCGAAGGAACCAGCTGCTATCAGGTCGAGTGAAGGGAGACCCACTGTGTGGATCCGCCAAGGCTCTTCGCCCAGACGCCGGACGCGTTCGGCCGCCTGTCGATTGGTCGTGAAATGAAGGTGGGCCAACTTGGTGATCGCATGACGCACCGAATCGTCGAGCGCTCCGCCTTCGGTATAGTCGCCCCCTTCGATGTGGGCGATGGGGATGCCCAGCTGACTGCCAGCAATCACCGCTGCTAACGTTTCAAAGCGATCGCCGTGGACAAGAAGGAAGTGGGGACGGAGCCGGTCCAGAATGGGAACCAGAGCCAGTATGCCCTTACCAACCGCCCGAGCCGTCGCGGGCAGAGAGTCGCCTGACGTGCTGACAGCAGCTCTTGCGTATACCAGGAATCCATCGCCTCGTATCTCGCTGATGGTCCGACCGAACTGGGTTTTGAGGTGCGCGCCGGATACAATCAGATAATACTTGAGCTCCGGCCGGGCTGCGATTGCCGAGATGACCGGGTGGAGCAAGCCGTAGTCCGACCGGTTGCCGGTATAGATGGCGACTCGGCGCTTCATCCAGCGTGTCCAATTCGGCTACTGAACATCACTCCAACGCAACTGGCTGTTCTTCGCAATCCTGATGTGCGCCGTCCGACCGAGGAGTTCCTCGTAGTGGACGGCTTTGATCTCACCGGTGCCCGGTCGCTTGACCCAGATGTTATCTCCTGCAAGTGATTCACCCGGCTCTATGTCGCGAGTCGCTACAACGCAAGCATATGCGAAGTCGATTGTCGCTTGCTCTTCGGGCAATATGCGCTTGGTCCCGCCCAAAGACTGATGGATTGCCATCGAGCCGCGTATTAGATCGCCGAGTTCGGAAGGGTCAATTGATATGGGGACATCTGGACCCGGCCAGGTCTTGTCGGAAGTGAAGTGTTTTTCCAGAATGCTCGCCCCGAGCGCCGCTGCCGCAAACGACGTGTAGTTGCCCAGGGAGTGATCGCTCAACCCAACCACTGCGTCCGGAAAAGTCGCGGCGAGCTCGTTCAGCGCTCCCAGCCGCACTTTCTCGTAGGGCGTCGGGTACATCGACGTACAGTGAAGCAGGGCGAATCCCACATGCGCGGCCCGCAGAATCTCGACCGCGGGCCCTATCGAGTTCAGGTCGTTCATCCCGGTGCTCAATATGACCGGCTTATCGTAAGCGGCAATCTGCTTGATAAGAGGGTAATTGTTGCATTCGCCGGAACCGATCTTGTAGGCAGCTACGCCCATGCGTTCGAGTCGCACGGCTGCGGCGCGGGAGAAGGGCGTACAGAGGTAGAGCATCCCTTTGCTCTCCACATGCCGTTTGAGCTCCCGCTCCTGATCCTCGGAAAACGCACAGCGGGTCATGATGTCCCAAATGCTCTCGGTGGCATTGCCGGGAATCACTTCGTTCGGAATCATTTCGTCTTCAATGACATGGGACTGGAACTTGACGCACTCGCATCCCGCAACGGCAGCGTCGTCCACCATCTGGAACGCACGGTCCATTATTCCCTCGTGGTTGATACCGATCTCTGCGACCACGAGTGGTACGTATTCGGGTCCGATGTCACGATGGCCAATTCGTATGCTAGGGATGATCTACTTCTCCCTGGTTGGTCGCAGTCTCTGTGTTGCGTCCCTCGTAGCGCTGCGCCTGCAAGTAGTCGTCATGACGACCTATGTCCAGCCAATACTCGACTACCGGGAAACTTGCCACCCGATGCCCCATGTCCAGCAGTCGCTGTATCAAGTCAGTCATGTCCAGTCGTTCGCCCACGGGAATGTGCTGGTATACCGTGGGCTCGATCAAATAGATGCCTGCATTTACGAAGAGACTGAGCTTCGGCTTCTCCGACAATGCTTGCACCAAAGGTCCTTTGCACTCGACAACACCATAGGGGACCGCTATGTCGTAGTGGCGGACCGCCATTGTGAGTTCGGCTTCTGTCTCTCGGTGGTAGTCGAGCATTGCATCGAAGCTGACGTCGGTCAGGATATCGCCATTGATGACAAGCACCGTCTCGGTCGGCCGAGGCATTGTTCCGAGTGCGCCCGCTGTTCCGAGCGGCTGCTCCTCGTCCAGGTAGCTGAGTTCGACCCCGAACTTGCGCCCGTC
This sequence comes from bacterium, assembly GCA_035505375.1. Taxonomy (NCBI): domain Bacteria; species bacterium. The sequence continues at coordinate 19,439 of DATJQV010000038.1, forward strand.
GCCGAAGTGCTCGATGATCTTCTCCGGTTTGTAATGGGTCATGACGTGAATCTTGCGCACACCGCCCTTCTCCAACCGGTTGATGATGTGCTCCATCACCGGCTTGCCCCCGACCGGCAGCATCGGCTTGGGCACGTCCTCGGTCAATGGCCGCAATCGGGCGCCAAATCCGCCGGCCATTACGACCGCCTGCAAGGGCCGAGCGCCCGGCTCTAGCAGGTCGGCGAGGATGACGACTTCCGTCGGCCGGCCTTCCGCATCAACCAGCGGAACGTGGCGAACCGCCTTCTCCCGCATTAGCGCGAGCAGTGCGTCAGGCTTGGTGCCGACCGAAGCGGTCACCGGAGCATAGTGTGGCATCTTGGCCTTGCTGGAGAGCAGTCGCTCGGCGGGCGCGTTCATCGCCACGCCGGCGAGAATACCTCGGCGAATGTCGCCGTCGGTCAGTGTGTAGAGCAGACGGCCATTGTCATCAACCAATAGGGCAATACTCAGACGTCCGCTTCGGTCAATGCACTTAACGACTTCGTGAATCGGAGTGTCAAGCCGGACGAACAGTCGATCGACGTCAGATCTCATAGTCGGTACGCGGGACACGCACAATCAGTATACCCGAGGCCTGATGCCTGACAATGGTGCCAGCAAGGTGACAGGTGGTTTGGGTCTTTGCGAGCCGACCACCGGGCATCGTACTCCGGAAACTCAATCATCGGAGATTCTGAGGTTATCGCTCAGCTCCTCGCGCGGAAGGAAGGGAGACATATCCTCGAGGGGCCGCGATTCCAAAGTGCCGTCGGGATGCTTGAATGTGGACGCCTTTGGAGTTATCCCTTGCTGTTCCGAGAGGTTCACCTCGCAGAGCGATGGGCCGGGAGTACTCAGGAACTGCCGCACCTTCCCAATCATCTCACCGTTGTTGAGTATGTGCTGGTAATCGAGGCCGTAGGCACGGGCAATGAGTGCGAAATCCGGGTTATCAACTCCAGACTCGGGGTCGGCGCCCACGAAACGCCCATCAAAGAGCGAGTTCTGCGTAGTGCGGATACAGGTGTAGCCGCGGTTGTTGAACACGAACGTCTTGATGGGGAGCGAGTAGTGCCTGATTGTCTGCAACTCCTGCACGTTCATCTGAATGCTGCCGTCGCCTGTAACGCAGATGGTGCGTCGCCTACCTGAACCGACGCACGCGCCCACGGCAGCAGGCAGATCCCACCCCATCGCACCCCAATTCCCGTTGATCATTGTTCGTTGGCCGCGCTTGACCTTGAACGCCTGCCAGTAGCTGGCCGCCTCAACGCCAGCGCCGGCTACGACCACGTCGCTGGGCGCAAGCAAATCCGACAGCTTGTCCATGAAGACGTAGCTGTTGACATGCTCCCGATCGCCATCGTAGTCATCCAGGATGAGCGGGAAACGCTGCCTCCAGGCAGCGATGGCGTCAAGCCACCGGGTTCTTGGCCGGAGGGCGATGCCGGTGGTCTGGTGCAGAAGCTCGGCAAGAAAAGCCCGGATGTCGGCTTGAATTGCCAGGTCGGGTTTGATCGCCTGATGAAGTAGCTGTCCCTCGTCAATGTCAACAATGATCTTCCGCGCTCGGGATGCGAATCCCCGGTAGTCGAATCCGGTCTTGCTGACGCAGAGCCCGCCGGCGAGACTGATCAGGCAGTCGGAACACTGCACGGCGAAGTTTGCGCGGCGCTGGCCGGCCGGACCGAACACGCCGGCGTACCGTGGATGATCCTCAGGAACCAAGTCCTTCGCTGCATGGGATACAACGACTGGCACAGGCAACTGTTCGAGCAGACGCAACAGCAGGTCCTCGGATCCGGAAAGGTGAATCCCGTTTCCGGCGACGAAGATCGGCCGCCGGGCCGCTTGGAGTGCCTCGACTACTAGGCTCACATCGCGGGATAAACCCCGTACTCGTTGTTCGCCGTTCGTGCTGGCTAGAAGAGGCCCATGGGGTACCAGACCGGCCTCATCAATACGGCTGCCTTGTACATCCAGCGGGATATCGAGCCAGACTGGTCCCGGGCGGCCGCTGGTCGCGGTAATCAGTGCGAGTTCCAACTCCTGCCTTATTGTCTTAGGATCCCTGATCGTTCTGGCATACTTCGTCACCGACCGAGCCATCGCGACTATGTTACCCTCTTGTGGACCGAATGAACGCAACTTGGAGTAATCGGCCATGAGGTCCGTTCTGACTTGGCCCGAAATCACGAGCACAGGAATCGAATCCACCCACGCGCCCGCGACGCCCGAGAGCGCGTTGGCACCTCCCGGACCAGTCGTGACAAGACATGCCCCTACGTGGTTCGTGGACCGAGCGTAGGCCTCTGCGCTGATCGCACAGGCCTGTTCGTGGTGGTTGCAGTAATAGTGCATACTCGGATTGCGCCCGACCGAATCGAGCAGGTGCATGATGCCACCACCCGACACGAGGAAGATATCATGGATGCCGTGGTCCACGAGGAACTGGACGACGTAGTCGGAGAGCTTCATGCCGGTTGGGTTGGGGTTAGTCCGCGCCACGCGGCGGTGCGGGCGATGGCATCTGGAAGTGATACGAAGACGTTGAGACCAAGTTCGGCGCGAGCGCGACGGATTGAAGGGACGTAGCGTTCGGCCGGTTTCCCCGGCGCCGGCGTCAGCGCGACCCGGACTTCCGACCTCGGCGACACGACCTTCCTCACCAGATGCGCCAGATCAAAGACGGATAGGTCAACGTCAGAGCCGACGTTGTAGGCCCGTCCCGATTGTCCCCTTATCAGGATTGTCCAAAGCCATATGGCTAGGTCGGCGGCGTACAGGTATGAACGCCTTGACGTTCCGTCGCCGTTGACCTGAATCGGACCACCGTGTAGGGCATCCCGGATGAAGTTGCCCGCGGCGAAGTTGGCATCAAGAGGAAGATGCGGACCGACAAAAGCAAAACATCGAGCCACGACAACCCCAACTCCTTGTCTATCGCCGTGGGCGGCGCAAATGAATTCCGACACGCGCTTTGCCTGGCCGTAAGTTGTGAGCGGGTCAAGCGAGTCGGGCGCTCCCGCATACTCCTCGCCTACGTGGGTCATGTCTACGGGCTGCCGTCCGTAGACCGCGCCGGAGCTGACAAGCAGGAACCGGCGTGCCCCCCAACGGCGAGCCAGTTCGAGCATGTTCCTCGTGCCCGCAACGTTCTTTTCGAACACTGAGAGCGGGTCAGACGAAGAGGGGTTAGGAATGAGGGACGAGGGGCCGGGGACGAAAGACTCAACCGCGGCATGGATTACGTAGTCGAACCTCTCCCCCTTCAGGTCGCGCGTGCACATGTCACCCGCTGCCAGGCTGACTGACTCGTGCCTGGCGACGTGGGGCATCTTTTCCTGGAATGCGACCGGATCGCGGGAAAGCACGGTAACCCGGGCGTCCAGGCCGAGCCGGTCGTTCGCCGCGATGAAGGATTCGAGCAACCAGCAGCCGAAGAACCCGGTGCCGCCTGTGATAAAGAGCCGTTTGCCGTGCAGTTCATCCCAGAGTCCGGCGGTCTTGTCCATGACATGGTCGAGGTCGGTGCGGTCAAGCGGCGGCAGAGGTTTCACTCCCATGCGTCGGTCCTGATTCTGTCACTGGCCACTCCCACGCTGGACAGCTCAGCCGTGAGGGTCTTGAGCATTGCGGGTGGGCCGGAGAGATAGCAGACGCATTTGTCCCGCTGCTCCCACTCGGGCCACACCACGTCGACTGAGACACGGCCGGTGGTTGTGCCCGGTGCCGGAGTTTCGCTGAAGAACTCCGCGCGAAGTAGCGCCGTGGATGAGGCGCGTCGTTCCAGCAGCTCGCGATAGAGCAGGAGTTCAGAGCGGCGGGCTCCGTAGGCCAGCAGCACCGGCCGGGCAAATGCCGCGCAGGACAGGAAAGCCGTGAAGGCGGTTATGCCCGTACCGCCGGCAAACAGGGCCGCCGCGTGCGTCGAGTCAATCACGAAATCGCCGTATGGAAGCTTGACCCAGACGTCCATACCGCACGTCAGTTCCTTTTCCATCCTCGATGTGTATCGGCCGCGGACTGAGTAGGTGATACGCAGCAACCCGCTCTCCTCCGGCGAGTTGGCGATGGAGAAGACGCGCGATTCTGGCCAGAACCGGGTCGGGTCCCAGTCGTCGAGCGCGAGGTGGAGGAACTGGCCGGGCAGGAACCGCGGTATCCGGTACCCGGCGTGCGGAACGAGCTCAAGCGTGTAGACGTGGTCCGCGTGCGCGGTTAGTGTTTGAACCCGGCACGGGAGTTTCTGGACCAGCGCCATCTAGATCCTCTCCCCGGCCATGAAACGGCGAAACGCGTCCTCGATTGCGCCCAGTTCGGGTTCGCCGATTCCCGGATAGAGGCCGACGAAGAAAGTGCCTGACGTTATTGTCTCGGTGTTTTCCAGTCCGCCGACCACCCGGTGGTCAATGGCGGCGAACGCAGGGTGGCGCAGCAGATTGCCGCTGAAGAGGTTGCGGGTTTCGATACGGCGGGATTCAAGGAACCGGGTGAGTTCATTGCGCGTGAACCCGGCGTTCGGGCGAACGGTGATGACGAAGCAGAACCACGATGGGTCGGAACCGGACAGCGCCTTTGGCAGCATCAACCTATCTTCGTATGGAACGAGCATCTCGGTCAGCCGGGCATAGTTCTGCTTGCGGCGGGCGATGAATCCATCCAGCTTGGCCAGTTGGGCGCAGCCAATCGCCGCCTGCAGGTCAGTCGGCTTGAGATTGTAGCCCAGGTGGCTGTAGACGTATTTGTGGTCATAGCCCGGCGGCAGGCTGCCGAACTGCTGGCTGAAACGCTTGCCACAGGTATTGCTCTCGCCGCCCGCGCAGTAGCAGTCCCTTCCCCAGTCGCGGATTGAACGCGCGATCTGCGCCAGTTCTTCGCGATCGGTCATCACACACCCGCCCTCACCCATTGTGATATGATGCGCCGGATAGAATGAACATGTCGAGAGGTGGCCGAATGTGCCGGTCAGCTTCCCATGCCACCTTGAACCAAGGGCGTCGCAGTTGTCTTCAATCAGCCAGAGATCGTGCTTGCGCACGAGGTCCATCGTCGTATCAAGGTCGAAAGGAACGCCCAGCGCGTGTGCCATCATTATCGCGCGGGTCCTGGGGCCAACCGCCTGTTGCAGAGCCTCAGGATTCGCGGTGTAATCGCCGAGGTTGACGTCAACAAAAACCGGGACGAGCCGGTTCTGAACTATCGGCGCGACCGTGGTCGGGAACCCGGCGGCGACGGTTACGACTTCATCACCGGGCTTCAGTCTGCGGTCGCCGAGCTTTGGGGAGGTCAGCGCGGTCAGGGCGACCAGGTTCGCTGAAGACCCGGAGTTGACCAGCACCGCGTTGGCAAGCCCGAGGTACTCGGCAAGAGAGGTCTCAAACCGCTCGGCGTAACGGCCCGTGGTCAGGTAGAAGTCAAGGCTTGCATCCACGAGGTAACGCAGTTCTTCAGCGTCAAAAACCCGGCCCGCGTAGTGCACCATGTCCTTCTCGGGGTCGAATGTCCTTCCCGCGAACTCGGCTTCGTAGTAGTCACGTACGAGTGCCAGTATCTGCTGCCGGAGTTCGGCCGGTGCGTTGTTCGCGGCGCTTGACGTCTTATTCTCCACGCCGGAACGCAACAACGGCGCTACGTACTGACAGCAGGTCGAACCGCCTCGTAGTCGGCGATGTCTTTGCGGCAGGCGTCATACATGGAGCCGGTCGGGTCACGATAATAGCTCCTGTACCAGGTTACGGAATGATTGATTGCCTGTTCCAGATTCCAACGCGGACGCCAGCCCAGTTCGCGGACCGCCTTGTCGATGCTCAGCCGCAGAACGCCGGCTTCGTGAGGCTGGGTCGGGTCACTTGCATCCCGCCACTTGCCGCCTCCCCATGCGGTGCAGAACCGCTCGACCAGGTCTTTGACCGTGGCCTCGTCGTCGGGCCTTGGCCCGAAATTCCATGCCCCGCACCACTTCGGGTCTTCACTCGACAGCATCGCTGAAGCCAGCGCTAGATAGCCGCTCAGCGGCTCAAGTACGTGCTGCCAGGGGCGTACCGACCCGGGGTTCCGAACCGGAACCGGCTGCCGCTTACTCAGACTCAGGACCATGTCGGTCATGATCCGGTCCTTACCCCAGTCGCCGCCGCCGATGACGTTGCCGGCCCGGGCCGATGCGAGCCGCACCCCATGCTGAGCGAGCCGGTCGGAATTGAAGAACGAACGACGGTAGGACGCAACCAGCAGTTCGGCCGCGCCTTTGCTGGCGCTGTAGGGGTCATAGCCGCCCATCGGGTCGTTTTCACGGTAGCCCCACACCTGCTCGCGGTTCTCGTAGCACTTGTCACTGGTAATCACGACGACTACGCAGGGCCGCTTGAGCTCCCGCACTGCGTCCAGCAGGCTGGCAATGCCGATGACGTTGACCTCGAAGGTCTCGCGCGGAATGTCGTGGCCGGTCCGCACCAACGCCTGGGCCGCAAGATGAAAGACCACGTCGGGCCGGCAGGCAGCCAGTGCCGCGGACAGTCTCGCGCCGTCTCTGATATCTGCCTCGTAGTGACCGGCCAGTGACTCTCCCAGACGTGTAGCTTCGAAGTTGCTGGGTTGGGTCGGCGGAGCCAGCGAGTAGCCGGTCACACGCGCTCCAAGCTCGGCAAGCCAGAGTGCAAGCCATGACCCCTTAAAGCCGGTATGGCCGGTGACGAGAACCGAGCGGTCATGCCAGAACGAAGAATTGGCGATTGGCGATTGGCGATTGGCGATTGGTGCTGCGCCCTCGGCTTTTGGCTTTTGACCTGGGGCCGCGGGTTTCATTTCCACACCTTCCAGGCTGCCTTGCCCGACTGCCAGAGGCTTTCGAGGTTACGAACGTCACGCAGGGTGTCCATGCACTGCCAGAAGCCTTCGTGGCGGTAGGCGACGAGTTGGCCATTGCCGGCCAGCCGCTCCATCGGTTCGCCCTCCCAGAGCGTCGAATCGTCCTTGATGTAGTCGACGGCTTCCGGCTCCACCACAAAGAACCCGCCGTTTATCCAGCCCTCACCGACCTGCGGCTTCTCGGCGAAGCGGGAAACGCTGTCCCCATCGAAAACGATGCCGCCGAAGCGTGCCGGCGGCCGGACGGCGGTGACCGTGACCAGGCTGCGGTGGCTGCGGTGGTACTCAAGCAAACGCCGCGCGTCGATGTCCGCTACTCCGTCGCCGTAGGTCAGCAGAAACGTATCCCGCCCGATGAATCCTGCTGCTCGCCGGATGCGACCGCCGGTATTTGTGTCAGGACCGGTGTCGAGTAGATGAACGGTCCAGTTGTCGCCGTCCTCGGTGTGAACGTCGATTTCGCCGGATGGCAGGCGCACGGTCAGGCTGCGAGAGCGGTAGCGATAGTTGACGAAATAGTCCTTGATGACCTCGCCTTTGTAGCCCAGCGCCAGCACGAACTCGTTGAACCCGCCGGCTGAGAATATCTTCATGATGTGCCAGAGGATTGGCTGTCCGCCGATTTCCACCATCGGCTTGGGCCTGACCGCGGTCTCTTCAGAGAGCCGCGTACCGAGTCCGCCGCAGAGGATAACGACCTTGGGCTTGGGTGAATGGCGACTTGCGATTGGCGACCTGCGATTGGCGCTTCTCACAGTGTGGAGTATAGCCGTCAAGCTGCCAGCGTCAAACATGACGCAGCGTCCCGCGACCATCCGATCATCTGATCAATTCGCCATAGGCGTTACTGAACCTGAAAAACTGACAGGCTGGGGTCAAATGCACGATACCGAAGAAAGGCATGCGCGTGATCGAACAGCAAGGAATCAGAGTAGTGCTGCGATTTCCAACCCACGCCCCAGACCGGTACCGTCGGTCCGAGTCCGTAGCGCTGCTTCATCGCTTCCAGCTCGGCGCAGAAATCGAGTGGCACGAAGTCACACAGCGGGGTGGCGAATACGCGATAGCCGCCGTAGGACAACTCAGTGAACTTCTCGTCGGACACCGAGGCATGAGAAGGAAACTGGTCTTTGCTCTCACAATCGCGTTGCAGGACCACAGTCAGGCTATCGATCTGGTCACGACCCAAGTAGTAGCCGAGCAGGTCTGCTGTCTGGCAATCAACAAACAGAATGCTGGCCCGGGGAATCGAGTCCTTGATGTACCTGATCGCTGCGCCCATGGCCGCTCTACTCTGTTCTTCCGGCTTGTAGTCCCATACAGCGCTCGCGCTAGTACTCTTGACCATGGGCACGATGACTGCGAACGCAAGCAGGACAGCGCCCGAGCGTCGTCCAGCCATGCGGCCGAACAAAGAGCTGACACCAGCGACCGCGAACAGGCCGAGAAAGACGTCGTGGCGATCGTACCCGAACGCGTAAAGCCCGGCGAGTGCGGCCAGGGCGTTGACCACGAACGCCGCGACTATCAGGACGCCGAAGCTCGAGTCTTCGACCCAGCGCCGGTCTTGATTGCGTGTCGAGGTGTCAGGTTTTCTCCGATAGGGCACGAACAGTGTCACCACGCCGGCCAAGAACAAACCCAGTGCCACCAGCCCTGGAACGCGGGACCAAAACAGATACGTGAACAGCCAACTGAGATTCCGCGCGAGAAACGGCAGGACTTTGTCGCGTCCTGGATGGAAGTAGAACTCCTGCAGCCAACCATCCCGGGCATATCGCTCCATCCCGCTGCCGTGTATGGTCCTGACGTGGGTCAGGTACAAGACAATCAAGAGCGCAGCGATGCCGGCCTGAATCGCGACCCAAGCCCCGACCCATCTGCCGGGCAGACGTTCGCGCACGATGCGGACCAGTGCGTACAGCCCGACCGCAATCGTGAACCACACGGCAGAATAGTGTATCAGGTTCGCTACTAACGCAGCCACGCCGAACCAGAGCAGCATCCACCTTGACTTCTCGCGGAGAGCCCGCTCCAGGTAGTAGAGAGCAAGCATCATGGTCAGCAGGAGCGTAGCGTAACCGCGGACCTCAGCTGACATTGAAATCATGGTCGGGTTGAACGCCAGCAGGAGCAGGCCGACCAGGCCGGTTGTCGTGCCGGACCGATAGGCGAGCCAGTTGAACCCGACCCAGAGACCGGCAGTCCCGGCAAGTACCGAGATGAGGCGCAGGACCAGCTCGGAATTGCCAAGGAACCGCCAGAAGTAGAGCAGCATAAAGAAGAGCGGCGGATGGGCGGTAGTCAGGCTGGCTCTGTAGACCTGATCCAGACCGGCCTGATTGGCAATCAGGTAGTGCAATGCCTCATCCGGGTTGAAATACTGCTTGGTTGCGCACACAAGCCTGAGCACAAAACCGAGTGCGACAACGACCAGCACGGCCATGGCCATGTGCCGTTCGACCCAGTCGCTGATTGAAGACACGAGACTGCCGTCCGAAGAACCTCGGTACCCCATGTCGGCGCCGACGCGTTGACCCGGCATCTCGTCAGGATCCCACGCTCTGGGCGAAGCAGATCACAGCAGCACGACCGTAATTCATCGCCAACGCTGCCCGCGTGCCGATCGCCGCTGAATCAAGCACCGTCTCGCACTTCACTCCGGTGCCGGGCATCGGCCAGCACGAAGTCGACGTCGGGCGTACCGTCGGCGACTACGAACACTTGATAGGAAAAGAGCGTTTTGCTGACGCGGATCATGGCCAGATTGACACCCAGCAGGAAACGGCTGAACCACCCGTCACCCAGTGCCTTGGGAAACGGCCCCGGTATTCCGCGGATCGTTCTGATCCGGAATCCGGCGTCGCGCAGTAGATGCCGAACACCACGGAACGTGTACAGGCGGCAGTGGGTCCGGTCGAGGATGCCGGCCGAGCCGTAGTTGAACTGGCCGAAGAGAAGCATGATCCGTTGGGCGAAGAAGGCGACATTCGGGGCCGTGAGAATGATCGTTCGCGGTGCGTAGTCAAACTGGCTGCGGAGCCGGTCCAGAAACAGCTCCGGATGCCGCAGGTGCTCGATGATATCGAGCATCAGGATGTAGCGGAATCGACGGGCATCGATATCCAGCGGACAATCCAGATCCTGAACGTGGAATTCGATTCCGGGCAGTCGCTCCGGCGGCTCGAACCGGTCGACGACCGCTACCATGCATCCCTTGTTCGCCAGCTCTCGCGCCATTCCACCCGGCCCCCCGCCAAGATCGAGAACCGAAACTCCGGTCGGAACCGCCTGCAACGCGTAGCTGTGGCTGCTCGGGTATCCCAGTTTCAAGTCGTAGCGGGTATTGCCGTCTCCGGTGCAGTCGAAGCGGCGCTCGTAGAAGATGCCGGACCGATGCGCTGCATTGCGCAGGACGGCCATCAACACGTTGCCCGCATAGCGAATGCCGTTGACCCGGCAGATTTCATCCCCGTAGTAGGTTGGTATCGGCAACTCGACTATCCGTGCGCCGGAATTCACCAGTTGGATGATGATCTCGGTGTCGAAGTGGAAGTCGTTCGTGTTTAGCAGGAACGGCAGCTTCGCCAGCATCGGAACCGAGTAGATACGATAGCCGCTGTGGAATTCCGACAGATGAGTACGAAGCAGTCGGTTCTCAAGCCAGGTCAGGATCCGGTTTCCGGCAAACTTGTAGAGCGGCATCCCTCCCTTAAGTGCGGCCCGCGGCGGCATCATCCGACTGCCGAAGACCGCGTCCGCCCGTGCCTCGCGAAACGGCTGCAGCAGACCGGGCAGAGCTTCGGGCGCATACTGCCCGTCGCCGTGAAGGACGGCGACGAGGTCGAAGCCCCCGCTAATCGCATAACGGTAACCGACCTTCTGGTTGCCGCCGTAGCCCTGGTTGTAGCTGTTGCGGAGGACTGTGACATTGAGCTCGGGATGGCCCCGCCGGTAGTCGTCACCAACGGCAAGCGTCCGGTCGTCGGACCCGTCATCAATGACAAGGACCTCGCAGTCGTAATCCCGGTGAACCTGGCTTGGGATGCGTTCGAGGACCGAACTGAGCGTGGATTCGGCGTAGTAGGCAACAACCAGTATCAGGAGCCGTGGGCGAACTGGAGGCTGCGCAGCGACTTCCATGCTAGTTTGCGAAGTCTAGTCATTTCCTCAAGTCAGTCAATATCTCAGCGCAAGGCGTATCGGGTGCGGATTCGTTTTCGGTCCGAACCGTGGCGCCGGACGTAGTCCTGCTCCTGGGCAAGACGGGCGGCGACCGGTGATAATGCAATCAGCACACAGCAATCACGGCACGGGTGGCTCGGAGCCTATGGCGCGGTAGCGACGATATCGAAGACTTCAGTACGGATGCGCGCCAGGACGACCGGGTTCAAGCCGCGGTTCGCCCATTTGTCAAGCAGGACCTGGGCCACGAGCGCAAAACTCTCCCCGGAAATACCCTGCTGCCGCGAGAGCTTATAGAGCTGCCGTGCATAGTTAATGTACGGCACGTACATGATGGTGTGTACTCCAGCCGCATTAAGCGTCTGCCGTGCCTTTGTCTCCATCTCGCAGAGGCTGGCCACCGCCGCCTCGTAGTGTTTGAGCATGTCCGGCCTTAGGTCATCGAGTATCTGCTTCACCCTGCCGGTATCGGTCTTTATCTGCCAGTTCATCAGTCGCTGATTCGGGTCAAACATAGGAACTCCTTTACTGTTTACGGTCATTCACTCACAATCGGGGCCGGTTCGGTACCGGCCCTCCTATGGCCATACTCGCCAGAAGGCACAACCTGTGAAGAGATCTTTGTCTTCCGGCCGAGCCGCACCGTTCGAGTGTGGCCCTTCATATAGTTATGTGTCCGCCAGAGACCGATTTGCTCAAGAATCTTTATCTTCCCGTAACAGGTCATACCTGTAACTCGTTGTAGGACTGCGTGTTAGTACGATTGTCCATTTGAAACTGGTCGAAGATGACGCCCTGCGAACCACCCCGGGAACCGTCCCGGGAACGGTTCTCGGAGTGGTTCGGACCGCGATTCATGCGGGCAGTCGGACGGCAATTTCGACGCCGACTCCCGGCTCGAAAACCGGAGGGGCTGTCGCGGCGATTGTCGGCATGACTTCTGAGGCCACAGGCAGACGGGATTGGAGTGCGACTTGGACGGGGATTTGCGCCGTCACCCGCAGTGCGACTCTCACGGCGACTCTGACCGCGTCTCCGGTTGCGGTTCACGAGGCGGTTCGCAGCGCGATTCGTTGACTGACTTTGGCGGCTGGGTAGAATCACTCCTCGACGCGCCATGGCCGAAAACCCAAAAACCAAGACACCTTCTTCCCCGGTCTCTCTAGCTGGGGCCGAAGCAGCGCCAGAGCTGGACAATGGCATCGCGCTGGTGCGCGAGCGTCTCGCCAAGGCGAAGAATGTGATGGTCATCACCGGCGCGGGAATCTCGGCCGAGTCCGGGGTCCCGACCTTCCGCGACGAGAAAGGGTTGTGGAAGGAGTTCAACCCGCTCGATTACGCGACGCACGAGGCGTTCAAGCGCGACCCGGTGAAAGTCTGGAAGTGGTACGACGAGCGCCGGGTCAACATGGCAAAGGCCGAGCCCAACCCGGCGCACAAGACCTTGGCCGCGATGCAACGTCCGGGCCGGCGCGTGTTCATCGTGACCCAGAACGTCGACGACTTGCATGAGCAGGCCGGCTCGAAAGAGGTCGTGCACATCCACGGTTCACTTTGGCGGATCCGCTGCGAGCGCGACGGCAATGTACTCGAGAACCGAGAAGTACCGCTGTCCGAGAACCCGCCATTGTGCATGTGCGGCGAAATCATGCGACCGGACATTGTCTGGTTTGGTGAGGAACTGCCCCGGCAACCAGTTGAGCAGATCGTTCACTACATGCTGGAGGGAGGAATCGACCTCTGCCTCATCGTAGGCACCGAAGCGACGTTCGGTTACATCGTGCAGTGGGCGCTGCTGGCGCGCGAGGCCGGGGCCTTGGTCGTTGACGTGAACCCGCGCGACACGGGACTCGGCTCGCTCGTGGACGTGCACCTGCGCGGCAAGGCCGGAGAGGTCTTGCCGAGACTGCTATGACAAGCGAAGTCAGATGTGAGAAGCTAGAAGCTAGAAGTCAGAAGTCAGAAGTACGGAGATCGGAGGACTAGTGATGAATGATTCACAGTTCCTGAAGCTCTGCAGGAGCCGACGGTCGGTGCGCCGGTTCGCGGACCGGCCGGTGGAACGTGAGAAGATCGAGCTTTGTCTTGAAGCAGCCCGGCGCGCGCCTTCGGCCGACAACATGCAGCCGTGGCGGTTCATCGTGTTCGACGACGCGGAGAAGAAGGCGCAACTCGCCGAAGCGGTCTTTCATGGCGCCTACGCGCCATCGAAGCGGTTCGCCTCCGCTCCGGTCATTGTCTGCCTGATCATCAAAGAGAACCTGCTGGTCAACAAAGTCGCGGGCATGATCCAGGGCACGCAGTGGCAACTGGTCGACGCGGGCATCGGTGGGGAGCACTTCGTGCTGGCCGCAGCCGAGCAGGGCCTCGGGACCTGCTGGATTGGCTGGTATGACGGCCGGGCCCTGCTCAAGCACCTTGGCCTGCGCGGCAAGGGGTACAAGCCGGTCGCGCTCATCGCGCTCGGCTACCCGGCCGCAGACGTCTCGACCAGCGAACGCCCCCGCAAACCGCTTTCCGAAATCGCGTCCTGGAACGAGCCCCCGCGCTGACGCGCGGTCTCCGCCACCCGTAGCCACGCCCATCTGAAACCTCGCTCGTTCATTTGACTTCCGTCACCGCCTGACCCTCGCTGCCCGGTCTGCTTGACATACCGCCTGATTCCGGCAAGACTTTGGGGCGATGGGCCGCAGGTCCCTCCAGGAAAAATTGCGCACTCGTGCCGGCATGGCCGTCGTGCTGGCCGCAGTCGCGCTCTTCGCCGTGGCCATGTACCTCCCGGCCACGCGTTTCAACTTCGTCTGGGACGACGCGTCACTCATCACCGGACACGGAGCCAGGGACCAAGGACCAGGATTCTGGACCCCGACCTCTGACTCCCGACTCCCATCCCCCGCCTACTACCGTCCGCTGGTAACGCTGAGCTTCCGACTGGACCGAATGCTCTCTCGGACCAACGCACACTGGTTCCACTTCGTCAACGTGCTGCTGTTCGCACTGGCCGCGGCGGCGGTCACCCTGGTCTTGTGGGAGTTGCTGCATTCCGGGGTCTGGGCGCTGCTGGGCGGCCTGCTTTTCACGGCGCACTCGTCCCACGTCGAAACGGTCGCCTACGTCTCCGGCCGGACCGACATCATGCTGACCTTGTTAACGGCGCTGGCCGCTTTTGTGCTGCTCCGCTCCTTCCGCAAGCGCAACCGCTGGTGGCGGCTGGCAGTTCCGCCCATGTTCGGCCTCGCCCTGCTCAGCAAGGAGACCGCGGTCATGTTTCCGCTGCTTGTCGCTTTGACCCCACTCCTGGTCGGCGTCAGGTACGACCGTCGATACTGGTGGTTGGTGCTGGCTTCCCTGGCGGTCCTGGCGGGCTATCTGCTGCTCCACGTGGCGGCGGTCCGGTCGCCGATTCCGCTCGCGATCCAGGCCGGATTCGGGCGCCGGCTTCTTGCTGCGGCCAATACTTTCGGGCTTTACATCCGGATGTTCTTCTGGCCGCTCGCGCACCGCGTCAGATACCCGGCCAGCAACGTGTTCTTTACGCTGACTCCGAACCTGCTCTTGGCCCTGCTTTTCGCGGTCTCGGTGCCCCTGCTCTCGCTCCAACGCCGGTTCACGGCAACGCTTTGGGGCTACGCCTGGACGATCGCGTTTCTGCTCCCGGTCTTGAGCATCGCGACGCCTGGACCGCTCGCCGCGGAAAGACTGCTCTGCCTGCCTTCGGCGGGCATGGTGATGGTCCTGGTCACAGTGCTGTCGCGTCTACTCACATTCCGAATCACTGCTCGGAAGGTGGTCGGAATCGGGCTGGCCGCGATCGTGTTGTTCCTGGCTGTGGATACAATGGTCCGCTCGCGCATCTGGCGAAACGACGAAACTCTGTTCACGGCGATGGTCCGCGAAGCTCCGGACGCGCCGACGGCCTACGCCGGCCTCGCTGACGCTATAGCCGCGCAGCGGCCGGATTCCGCACTCGCGCTGTACAATCACGCGCTGCGGCTGGACCAAGGCTATGTCCACGCCTACGTTAACTCGGCCAGGCTGCTGAGCGAGAGAGGCGACCATCGCCGCGCGATTCACCAGTTCCGTCTTGCCAGAGATCTGGACCCCAACTCGGCAATGGTACTGAATGACCTCGGCGTGGCGTTCACCGAGGCGGGTGAGCCAGACAGCGCGCTGGCAACTTTCGCGTATGCGGTCGCCAAGTACCCCAACTCGCACACGCTCCGGCTCAACTATGCGAACTCTCTATCTGCAGCCGGCCGCACCGAGGAAGCAAACGCGGAACTCCGCAGCGCCGCAGCCCTCGACAGCGCTGCGCAGAACCGGCGCTGAAGTCACCCCAGTCCCCGGCCTCTGCCCTCTGGCCCCCGGCCTCAGTACCGCGCAGCCATCGGCATCCGCCAGCCCGTGCCGAACGCCCGGCTGGTCACTTTCAAACCGGGCGCGGCCTGCCGCCGTTTGTACTCGTTCCTCGTCACGGCCCGTATGACCCAGTCTACCGTGTCGCGGCTGTGTCCGGTCGCCACGATCTCATCGGCCGAGCGGCCCTGATCCACGTAGGCCTCGATGATGGCATCGAGCTCCTCGTAGGGGGGAAGCGTGTCTTGGTCGGTCTGGTCAGGTCGGAGCTCGGCTGACGGCGGCTTGCGGATGATGGAATGAGGGATTACATCGCCCCTGCGGTTGATGTAGTTTGCCAGCGCGTAGACCGTGGTCTTGGGGACGTCGGCGATCACGCACAGGCCGCAGGCCATGTCCCCGTAAAGCGTACAGTACCCGACGGCAATCTCGCTCTTGTTCCCGGTCCCCAGCACCAAATGGCCGAGCTTGTTGGATATCGCCATCAGGATGTTGCCACGGACCCGGGCCTGAAGGTTCTCCTCGGTAGTATCGGGTTTGCGCCCCGCGAAATCGCGCTCGAGCAGCGACAGGTAGGCATGATAGGCCTCGCTGATCCCTATCTCGCGGAGATCGATATCGAGGTTTGTCGCAAGCTGGCGCGAGTCCTCGACGCTGCCGCGGGATGAGTACTCGGACGGCATCGTGATTCCGAGAACGTTCTCCGGCCCCAGCGCCGCCACGGCAAGGCAGCACACGACCGCGGAGTCGATGCCGCCGGAAAGCCCGAGCACCACCTTTCTGAACCCGCACTTCCGCACGTAGTCGCGCACGCCAAGCACAAGCGCGTCGTGGATGGACCCAACCGCATCGATCTCAGCATAGTTGCTCTCCGCGCCGACCGTCTCGGTCTCAACCACGGTGAGCTCCTCCTCAAAGGACTTCAGCACCATCTGGGGCATTCCACGCCGGTCGAACGCCATGCTCCGGCCGTCGAACACCAGGTCGTCGTTCCCGCCGACCTGGTTTACGAACACAAAAGGCAGCCCGTGCCGGGACGCGTGCCCGGAAACCAGCCGCTTTCTGACTGCCTCCTTGCCAACAGTGAACGGCGAGGCCGAGATGTTGATCAGCACTGTCGCGCCGGCTGATGCGAGTTCCGCTATCGGGTCGCGATCATACAGCGTCCGCTCCCACATCTCCGGAGAATTCCACGCGTCTTCACATATCGTCATCCCAAGCATCTCGCCGCGGAATCTCACCGGCCGCACGTTATCGGCAGCGTCGAAGTACCGCGTTTCGTCGAATACGTCGTAGGTCGGCAGCAGTGACTTGGCCTGCCGGGACTGTTCCCTGCCTCCGGCCACGAGCACGGCGGCGTTCAACAGACCCTTGCCCGGGCTGCGCGATGAACGGACTGGGGCCCCGACGATGATCCCGATTTCGGGGGCTTGCTCGGAAATCCGCGCAACGTCGGCCAGACCGGATTCCACCCGGTCGATGAACCAGCTTCGGACCAGCAGGTCGCGCGGCGGATAGCCGGTCAGTACGAGTTCTGGGAAAACGACAAGGTCGGGTTTGATCTGACAAGCCCGGTGGAACAACTGCTGCACGCGCCCGACGTTGCCGGGCACGTCGCCAACTACCGGATTCAGCTGAGCCAGAGCGACTCTCATGGAGTGATAGGCTGATGTCTCAAGGATACGCATGTCCGAGGCCAGAGCCACTGGCACCGGAAATCCTTGTGTCCGGTCATTTTCAGAACTCAGTCTGCCAAATCAGCAACCCTTGTCAACAACGGGCGCAGGGCTTATTATCTGTCGTAGTGTTCCCTTTAATATTGTTGCTGCTGCCGGCACAGCTGATGCGACCGGACATTGCGGTCCCGCCGGGGCTCGATACCTTTGACCTCTCGGACCACACCGTAGTCCTGTCGGTAGACGACGGCTACCATTCTGTCTACGAGAACGTGTATCCCTTGCTCAAGCGGTATCACATGACGATGACGCTGGCACTCATCACCGGCTGCATCACCGAGGGTAAGCCGTCCTACAGCCCTTCCGACCGATTCCTCAATGAGCGCGAGATTCGGGAGATGCTGGACTCCTGCGACATCGAAATAGCCAGCCATACTGTTACTCATGCCTGGCTGACTCGGATCAGCACTACGTCGGCATGGTGGGAGATAACCGAATCGAAGCGACATCTCGAGTCCATGTTCGGCAGACCGGTGATAACCTTTGTCTACCCCTACGGCGACATGAACGGCAGGATCCGCGACTTGGTCCGCCGCGCCGGCTACAAACTGGCCCGTGAAGTCGGAGCGGGAACACCGAACCTCTGGGTAGAACCCTATCGAATTCCGGAAGTCGAACTCAGGATCGACGCCCGGCTGCCCGCTATCATGACCCACATCCGGCGAAACAAGACAACCGTCATCCTGCTGCACCGGATTGTCCAGAAGCCCCGCGTCTTCACAGAATGGCCGGTCACCGACTTTGCTGCCCTTCTGGACTGGATACACGAACGTCGGGTTCGCGTCGTTACGCTCGAGGAACTCTACCGCGAGTGGTGGCGGGACAAACTTAAGCGGACACTTCTGGGGGTTACTACGAAGTCGGACTCTGGCCGGCTATTCCAGGATGTAGACATCGACGCCACTCGAACTACCCATCCCCGCTGATGTAAAGGCGTCCATGTTCTGCTTCCGTCCCACGAATATGTCGATGTGCTTGCCTCTCACGGCAGTTCCCACGTCGTGGGCGTAGAAAACGCCGCCCAAGACCTGACCGTCAATTGAGACATTCTCTGCCTGAGGGATGTACACGATCGATCCCAAGGGTATGATACGGGGGTCGACCGCGATGGATCTGAGCTCCGTGAGTCTGTGCCCGCTGCAACCAAGATACTCATCCACTACCTGGGCTCGATTCGCCTGCTTGAGGTAGCTGATACGACGCCCGTCCTTGAGACAGGCTGCCGCCTCCTCGCGGAAGGCCTTCACGAAGGCTGAGGAGAATCGGCCGAGAAGTTGGCCGTCGGCAAGGTAGATTGCTGAAGATCTGCTGGTAGGGTACTCGGCTTCATCAACCGCCCAGTAGTAGGTGATCTTGAAGCGCCCCAGGTAGCGGGCCTGCGGCGTCCCAACGCTGTCCTGTCGACCCGAAAGCAGAAAATCAGGCGGCTGTACGCCGGTCCGAACGACGCCGCTTGTGGTCTGCGCCCTGGGCAGGAAACAGGTAGACACCAGCAGCAACAGGCCTACAGCCCATTTTCTCATGATATATAGTCCAAATCTCACCGTTCGTGTCAAGAAAATCCTTGGGGCGTGTTCGGGCAACTGAAACTCCAGGTGTGTAATCTATTGTGATAGCGCTACTTATCCATAGGCAACCTTGGCCACTGGCCAGACGATGGCCGTCGACAGTCGGTCAGAAAGCCGGCTGAGGCATTTCAAACACGCAATCTGGCGCCTACGCATGCGGGACACGAGACTGGCAAGTGACAACCTGGGACATCTGTGGATCACACCCTATCCGAGGTCCAGCTCACTCTGTTGAGAATTCGAAACCTTGCGGCTGAAGTGGTCATAGGCACGTTTCTGGGCGATGCGTCCCCGCGGAGTTCGCTGGATTAGGCCCTGTTGAACCAGAAACGGTTCGTAGACCTCCTCCAGCGTGCCAACATCTTCGCCGACTGCCACGGCCAGGGACGAGGCACCGACGGGCCCGCCGTTGAAGCGGTCTATGATCGTGAGTAGTATCTTCTTGTCCATCTCGTCCAGTCCGAGCGTATCTACATCAAGCTGAGCCAGGGCGTAGCGAGTTATCTCCTTGTCCACCAATGCCTTACCAGCGACTTGAGCAAAGTCACGGACGCGACGCAGCAGGCGGTTAGCTATTCGTGGCGTGCCCCGGGATCTTCTCGCAATCTCTGCCGCAGCGTCGTCCTCAACCTTCACGCTCAGGATGCGCGCGGTACGTCGGACGATGAGAACGAGGTCTTCTGCCGGGTAGTAGTCGAGGTGGAATGACATGCCGAACCGGGAACGCAGCGGCGCGGTGAGCAGGCCCGAGCGGGTCGTGGCACCGACCAACGTGAAACCATGGAGGCCGATCTTCTCTGACCTCGCTCCAGGCCCCTTGTCGATGAGAACGTCGAGTGAGAAATCCTCCATCGCGGGGTACAGGTATTCCTCCACCGACTTGTTGGTCCGGTGAATCTCATCGATGAACAGGACGTCCTTCGGCGCAAGGCCGGTAAGAATGCCGGCCAGGTCAACCGGCCGTTCGAGTATCGGGCCCGAACTCGCCCTGACCGCGGCGCCCATCTCGCCGGCGATGATGTAGGCGAGAGTAGTCTTGCCCAGACCGGGTGGGCCGAAAAGCAGAACGTGCTCGAGGGGCTCCCCGCGCAGCTTGGCCGCCTCGATAAATACCCGGAGGTTCTCCTTCAGACGGTCTTGGCCGATGAAGTCTTTGAGAATTCGGGGGCGGATCTCCTCGTCCAACGCCTCCTCTCCCCGCATCCGCTGGGGAGACGAAACCCGTTCGGCCTGAACCACCCCGCTAGCCTCGCTGCGCCAGAGCCAGCTTCAGGAACTCCTGCAGGCTCAGGTTCTCGGCCGCACCGACCCGCCTCAGCCGGTCCCGGGCCTCGCGTCGGGTGAGGCCCAGCGAGACCAGCGCCGACTCCGCATCCGCCAGCAATTCCGAGCCGGCCTCGGGTGGCGTGGCCTCGGCCTGCAGCTTCTTGATGATGTTGTCCGCCTTGGTTGCCCCGATGCCGGGCACGGTTCGGAGCACATCGGCCTTGCCGTTGGCGATGACCGAATCTATCTCCCCGGGAGTGAATCGGGACAACAGGTTCAGGCCGGCCTTGGGCCCGATGCCCGAAACCGATGTCAGCCTTTGGAATGCGGTCATCTCTTCCTTTTCGAGAAACCCGAACAACTGGACCCCGTCCCGGGTAAAATGAGTGTGCACCTGCAGGACCACCTCACCACCGACCTCGGCCAGCCGCCGTGATGTCGACAACGGGACCTTCAGGTCGAACCCGACGCCCTGGCATTCGACGACGACGCGCGTCGGCTCCTTCTCGACCAGGGCACCGCGCAGCCGGGCTAGCATCGCCGTCCCGCCTTTGTCGGGAGCCTGCGGTTAAGGCAGTATGCGGCGGCCAGGGCATCGGCCGCGTGCTCGGAAACTCTCTCGCCCAGCGAGAGTAACCGTTTGACCATGTAGTTCATCTGGTGTTTCGACGCCCGGCCGCTCCCGGTCACGGACAGCTTGATGGTGGCAGGGGTCAATTCGGTCACCGGTATGCGGTTCCGGCCCAGAACATAGACAATCGTGCCGCGCGCTTCGGCTGAGCGGATGACGCTCCGCGCCCCGACCGACTTGAAGAAAAGCGTCTCCAGAGCGCAGTGCGTCGGCCGATTGCGCCCGACCACCTCTTCGAGGCCATCACCGAGCGAGCGCAGCCGATCAGCAATGGGTTGGCGGGTATCGGTGGTGATGAGGCCGAACTCGGTGGCCTCGCCGTCTTCGATTATCCCGTATCCGGTCGCGCCCAGCCCTGGGTCAATCCCCAGAATCCTCAAGTGAGGCTAGTCCTCGGCCGCTATCTTCTCCAGTATCTCGTCGGGGATGTCGGAATTGTCGTAGACCTGCTGGACCTCTTCCAACTCCTCAAGCATCTCAATCAGCTTGAGGACCTTGGGGGCATCCTGCTCTGACAGCTTGACCGAGTTGGCCGCAATCATGGTGAGTTCCGCGCTCTCGGACGCGATGCCGGCGTCCTTGAGCTGCTTCTTCACCTTCTCAAACGAGGAAATGGGAATCAGGATCGAGTAAGCGCTGGCTTCGGTCTGCACGTCGTCGGCCCCGGCCTCTAGCGCCGCGGTCAGCACCGCGTCCTCGTCCGCCTTGTCCTTGGATACGACGATCAGGCCCTGTGGCTTGAACTGCCATGCTACCGACCCGGCCGAGCCCATGCTGCCGCCATACTTGTCGAAGACATGCCGGATTTCCGCCGTACTGCGGTTCTTGTTATCGGTCAGTGCACGAATCATCAGGGCTACTCCACCCGGGCCGTATCCTTCGTAAATGGTCTCTTCGTAAGTAACTCCGGGCAGCTCGCCGGTGCCCTTCTTGATGGCGCGATCGACGTTGTCGGCCGGCATGTTAATCGCCTTGGCCGAATCGACCGCCGTGCGCAGCCTGGGGTTGGCGTTCACATCTCCGCCGCCGATCCGGGCGGCGGTGGTGATTTCCCGAATCAGCTTGGAGAAGGCCGCACCGCGCGCCTGGTCGGCCTTGCCCTTCTTGTGCTTGATTGTTGACCACTTAGAATGTCCGGACATAACTATCCTCCTCAGCAGCCGGCGCCGCGGCACCGGTTGTCGTCAAGTCGATTGGATGCCGGAACCCGCCGGGGAACCGTTCCGGGTTCGACGCCTGCAGTTCCAGACACTATTGTAGGTATGAAGACGCTGATGTCAAACATCGCACCGCCTGATGATTAGCTTGACAAGAACGTCAAACGAGCTTAACTTAGAAGTACCATGCTCGCGCTGACATTGGTTATCACCCTTGTCGGAATTGATCCAGATGCCGGCACTACCGGCTTCGATTTCCTCCGGCTGACTCCCACCGCCCGCGAAGCGGCGATGGGCGGGGCAGCCATCGGGAGCACGCCGAGTCCGATGGGCTTCTGGTACAACCCGGCGAACGTCTTGTCGGCCGGGAGCCCGCGAGCGCACGTCGGATACCTGAACTACGTCGCGGGCGTCCAGACCGGTTCCGCTGCGTACAGCCGGCCGGTCGGCAGCGACAAAGGCGTCGGGCTGGGCGTGACGTATCTGAACTCCGGTACCATGAAGCGCACGAACCAGCAGGGCGATGAGGAAGGCACGTTCGGCCTTTCCTATGCCGATCTGAACGTGAGCGGAGCAATGCGATTCGGCGAGGCGCTGGAGGTCGGAGTGGGAGTGCAGGGGCTATACGGCTCGATCGACACCTTTTTCGCGATGGGATTGGCCGGCAATATCGGCGCGAATTACAAGCTGCCGGTCAACGGCCTTACCGCTGGCATAGCTGTAGAAAACGTCGGGCGACAGCTCAAAGCATTCCAGAGCGGCATTGACCCCCTGCCCATGGATATCGGACTGGGAGTTGCATATCAGCCGAACCCATCGCTCAATCTGGTGCTTGACGTGCACAAACCGACCGCTGATCAAGTCAGGGTCCGTGCCGGCGTTGAAGGCTGGGTTACGGACGTCCTGTGTCTGCGCGCCGGGTACGACAGCTACGGCCCTGACCTCAAGTCGGGAGGTGGCACTGACATTCTGGCCGGGCTGACCACCGGACTCGGACTCCGCTGGCACGGATACGAACTGGACTATTGCTTCATCCCCATGATCGAACTCGGGGCCGCCCACCGCCTCTCGCTGGCGTTTTCTCTTTAGGCCGGCACCTGCAGAGACTTAAGTGAAGAAACAATTCCTCAAGGACGTCAAAGCCGGTACGCAGGTTGACGACGTTTTCTACTGCTCGCGCCGGGACGTGAAAGAACGCCGTGACGGCGGCGCCTTTCTGACACTCGAACTGCGCGACAAGACCGGATCGGTCGCTGCCATCATGTGGGACAGGATCGACGATGCCCTGCGCTGCGTCGAGGTCGGCGGCTTCTACCGCGTCGTTGGCCGGATGGGTGATTATCAGGGCAAACCGCAGTTCACCGTCAGCCTCATCTACCCTGCCGATTCGTCCGACATCTCGCGTGACGACTTCATCGCCGCCTCCCGTTTTGACCGAGGACAGCTCCTGACCGAACTCCGCGGCTATGTAGCCGCCGTGAAGAACCGCTACATTCGAGCGCTGCTCGAATCATTCTTCACCGACCCGGACTTCGCCGAGCAGTTCTCCCTCGCGCCGGGCGGGGCCCGGGTACACCACGCCTGCCTCGGCGGGTTGCTGGAACACACCGTGATGATGTGCCGCGCCGCGCAGCCCCTGCCCGAGATCTACCCGGAGGTGGACCGCGACCTCCTTCTGGCCGGGGTCATTCTGCACGACGTGGGCAAGGTCAAAGAATACGTTTACGAAGTTGCTATCGACCACACGCCTGACGGCAGGCTCATGGGTCATCTGGTCATGGGTTCGAAGATGGTCGAGGACAAGATCGCGGCCATCAAGGACTTCCCGGCCGAGCTCTCGCGGATGATACGGCACATCATCCTCTCCCATCACGGCGAACTTGAGTACGGCTCGCCGAAGACCCCGAAGTTCGCCGAGGCCTTCCTGGTATTCTCCCTCGACTACGCGGACTCGCGGCTGGCCATCTTCCGCGAGGTGGTTGAGAAAAACAAGAACGTCAAATGGACTGATTTCAACAACTACCTGGATACCAACGTCTACATAAAAGACCCGCCTGAAGCCTAGTCCCGCGCGATGAGCGCCGACCCGGACTTCCCGACCCTGCAGTCCGCCTGCAAACAATTCGACCTCGACCTGACCCAGTCGCAGTACGACCTGCTCACCCGCTACACGCAGATCCTGCGGGATTGGAACCAGCGCATCAACCTCGTCTCCCGCCGCGATCCCGGCCGGATTCTGTCCTATCATGTGATTGACTCGCTGGCCGTGCAGCGGTTGCTGCCTCAAGACGCAAGGGTTTGCGATGTCGGCAGCGGCGCCGGCCTGCCGGGAATTCCTCTTGCCTTGGTTCGGCCCGACCTAAAGACGCTGCTAATCGAGTCTTCTCAGAAGCGAAGCCGGTTCCTGGCTACCGCAGTGTCCGAACTGGGACTCGGCAACGTCGAGGTACTGAACGAACGGGCGGAATCACTTTCACCGCTGGAATGTGACGTAGTGCTCAGCCGGCTTTCCGGCCCGCTGCCGGACGTGGTCAAGCAGGCCGGCAGACACCTGAAGGCTGACGGCAAGATTGTGCTGTACAAGATGCAGGACTGCGCGGCCGAACTGCGGAAAGCGGCGAGGCTGCTGGCGCGGTTCCGGCTACGTGTCGTCGGTTCACACGACGTGCTGCTCCCGCTGTCTGGTATCCCGCGCCGGTTCATCGTTCTCGCCTCCTCCCGCTAGCCCAAGCCCGCCGGAAAAAAGAAAGAAGGCCGTGTCGGCCTTCGTTCTTTCAATGCAGGATGTAACAACAAAAAGCGTGCCCGGGTTCGTGCAAAACTCGTAGAAAGGAGGTGATCCAGCCGCACGTTCCCGTACGGCTACCTTGTTACGACTTCGCCCCAGTCATCGGCCCTGCCTTAGGCCCTCAAAAGAGGGACTTTGGGCATTGCCGACTCCCATGGCGTGACGGGCGGTGTGTACAAGACCCGGGAACGTATTCACCACTGCATGCTGATCAGTGATTACTAGCGATTCCATCTTCATGCAGGCGAGTTGCAGCCTGCAATCCGAACC
>DATJQV010000039.1 GCA_035505375.1 bacterium
TTGACGGCACCACCGATGAAGAGCTGAACCTTCCCGGCCGCTACAATTCCTACGACGGTGTGCAGACCTGGTTGCGGGCCGTGCCACTGATTTCCGGAACTTCCTTCCGCGACAACCTTGTTATCCCATCCGAGTTCCGAACCGTGCCGGTCAAGTTACTGGTGCTCGGGACCAAGCTGGTGACAACCGGCGTCGGCGACATCATGTGTCGGGAGATCGTGCTGATACTCCCAACCCGCGAGGTGAAGTTCTGGTACGAGCTCGCCCAGCCGCACCGGTTCATCGGTTTCAACGACGCGCAGAACAACACCCAGATGCTGCTGCAGAGCTTCCGGGCCGGCCGCGCCGATTCGCTGCCACCGGCGCCCTGACTTGATGCGGCGATGGCAGGAATGTCGCTTCACACTCACGACATCGTTATCATCGGTGGCGGACTCGCCGGCCTGCGAGCAGCGATTGCGGCCCACGATGCAGGCTGCGATGTCGCCATTATCTCGAAAGTCCACCCGCTTCGTTCTCATTCAGTAGCCGCCCAGGGCGGCATCAACGCTGCACTCGGGAACGCTCCCGGCGGCGAGCACGACCGGTGGGAGGACCATGCCTTCGATACTGTGAAGGGCTCCGACTATCTTGCGGATCAAGACGCGGTTGAGGTTCTCTGCCGCGAAGCGCCGGCCGCGGTATTCGAAATGGAACACATGGGTACGGTGTTCTCCAGGCTTCCTGATGGCCGAATCGCCCAAAGACCGTTTGGCGGTGCCGGCTTTCCGAGAACTTGCTACGCCGCGGACCGCACCGGGCACAACTTGCTTCATACCCTCTACCAGCAGCTCATGACGCGCGGAATCACGCTCTACGAAGAGTTCTACGTTGCCGCCCTCGTCGTAGACGGGAACACCGGCGAAAATGGGGACTGTACCACAGCGAATCCGATGAGCTGTTTCGAGGGACTGTCCCCTTTTTCGCCCCACTGCAGCAGTCACGAGCGCAGGTGCGTCGGCTGCGTGGCCCTCGACGTCGCTACCGGGGAGTTGCACGGGTTTGCCGCCAAAGCGGTCCTGCTGGCGACCGGCGGATATGGCCGTCTCTTCGCCCGCTCTACCAATGCTGTCATCAACACCGGAGACGGCACGGCCTTGGCGTTTTCGGCCGGGGTGGCGCTGGAGGACATGGAGTTCGTACAGTTTCACCCCACAACGCTCTTTGGCACCAACATCTTGATATCTGAGGGCGCGCGTGGCGAAGGCGGCGTCTTGGTCAACGCCCGGGGCGACCGCTTCATGCGGGACTATGCAGCCAAGGCGATGGAGCTTGCGCCGCGCGACATCGTGGCACGGGCGATTCAGACCGAGATTGACGCGGGACGCGGTTTCGACGGCGGCTATGTGCTTCTCGACCTGACTCATCTTGGTCCCGACAAGGTCAAGGAACGGCTGCCCGGCATCCGTCAGATTTCCATTGACTTCGCCGGGCTCGACCCCATCGAGAAGCCCATACCCGTCCAGCCGGGGCAACACTACTCGATGGGTGGCGTCGCAACCGACAACGATGGTCGGACTTCGCTTCCCGGCCTCTACGCTGCCGGTGAATGCGCCTGCGTGTCCGTGCACGGCGCGAATCGCCTTGGTGGGAACTCGCTGCTTGAGACCCTCGTATTCGGCCGCCGGGCAGGCGCGGCGATGGCGCAGTATGCGGCGCGAGTCGAGCCGCCCGGGTCTGAAGTCGTGCAGGTGAAGCTCCGGTCCGAGAGAGAGCGGGTTGACCGGTTGCGCAGCCGGAGCGGAGGCGTTCGTGCGGCTCAAGTCAGGCAGGAACTCCAGACGACGATGTTCCGTGACTTCGGGATATTCAGGGAAGAGAAGCAGATGCGCCGCGGTCTTGACCGGCTGGCCGTTCTTCGCGGGGAATCACGCCGGGTCAGTCTGAGCAGCCGTGAACCCAGATACAACTTCGGCCTCGTCGCCGCGCTTGAACTGGAGGCGATGATGCTGATCGCAGAGCCAGTGGCGCTGGGAGCGCTCGCAAGAGAAGAGAGCCGCGGCTCCCACGCTCGAACTGACTTCACCAAGCGCGACGATGCCAAGTTCCTCAAACATACCATGGCCTGCTTTGTCGACGGCAGGACGGTGCTTGAACACAAGCCTGTAAGCATTACGCAATTCCCGGTGAGGGAGCGGACCTACTGATGAGGTTGAAGGTCTATCGATCTGGACACGACACGAGCTCACACTTCGACTTGTTCGAACTAGTGGCGGTGCCCGGTGCTACCGTTCTATCGCTGCTGTTCGATGCTCGTGACCGGTACGACGATTCGTTGGCCTTCCGATACTCGTGCCGCGGGGCGGTCTGCGGCAGTTGCGCGATGCTCATCAACAACGTGCCGCGACTGGCTTGCCGAACTCAGGTCGAACCCTTACTGGGAAGGGGTCCCAGTGGTCAAGGGTTCCAGGGTTCCGGCCGGCCCGGACCCTCGGACCCCAGAACCCCAGAACCCGATGAGGTGCTGGTCGAGCCGCTCCCGCATCTGCCGGTCTTGAAGGACCTTGTCGTTGACATGACGAAGTTCTTTGTTTTCTTGCGGGAGGTGCAGCCCGTGCTTCGCCCGGCCAGGGAGGCACCCGGACGCGAATACCGGATGGAACCATCAGCGGCGAGAGAACTCGAACGCTACACCAACTGTATCCTCTGCGGCGCATGTTACGGGGCTTGCCCGGTTTGTGGTGAGAATCCCGAGTACCTGGGGCCGGCCGCGCTCGCGCAGCTCTACCGTTTCCACATCGACCCGCGCGAAGCCCGTGACGGTTCGCGTCTCGCACTAGCCGACAAGCCCGACGGCTGGTGGGCCTGCCGGTTCTACGCGAATTGCCGTGATGTATGTCCTAAGGGAGTGCCGCCAAACCTGGCCATCGGCCGGGCGCGGCAGGAGCTGAAACCGAGAAACCCTCACCCTTGCCCTCTCCCAGAGGGAGAGGGAAGGGGGCAGGGCCCTAACGTGGGAGGAGAGGCCGATGTCGAGAACTGAGCGGGATGCCCTTGGTGAATGGAGAAAATGGGGACTGCACCGGATTGCGGCCGAGTCCTCTCGACCGGGGGCTGTCCCCATTTTCTGAGGCAGAGACGAGATGTCGAGAACTGAAAGAGATGCGCTTGGTGAGCTGGTACTGACGGACGAGGCATACTACGGCGTGCAAACGGCCCGCGCCGTCGCCAACTTTCCCGTCAGCGGCTTGAAGGCTTCGCCGGACCTTGTCCGCGCGTACGCTTTCGTCAAGAAGGCGGCCGCCCTCGCGAACGTGGAGCTCGGGGCGCTGGACCCGGACAAGGGCAAGGCCGTTGTCCGTGCTGCTGATGAGATTCTGGAAAACGGGGACTGTACCGCGCGTCCTCGCGCTCCGGGGGACTGTCCCCGCTTTCCAGAGGACCAGTTCGTGGTCGACGCGTTCCAGGCCGGTGCCGGCACTTCCTTCAACATGAACGTGAACGAGGTCATTGCCAACCGAGCGCTCGAACTGATGGGCCGGCACAAGGGCGACTATGCCTTCATCGGGCCGAATGACCATGTGAACATGTCGCAGTCATCCAACGATACCTACCCGACTGCGTGCCACCTCGCGGTCGTCTTCGCCACGGATTGTCTACTCCCGTTGCTATCATCTCTTGCCACGGTTCTTGAAGGCAAGGCTCGGGAGTTTGCAGAAATCTCGAAGGTCGGGAGAACTCACCTGATGGACGCGCTGCCGCTCAAGCTCGGCGACGAGTTCCGAGCCTGGGCGATTGCGCTCAAACGGGCAGGCGAGAGGATTGAGCAACGGAGGGCGGATCTTCTTGAAGTCGCCATCGGCGGAACTGCGGTGGGAACCGGCGCGAATGCCCCGGCCGGATTTCGTTCGCTCGTCATAGCGAAGCTGTCGGAGCTGACCGGTCTCGCGCTTGCCCCGACGCGCAACAGCTTCGAAGCGCTGCAAAGCCGGGCGCAGTTGGCGGCGTTCTCCAGCTCGCTTCGGGAACTGGCACAGGAGCTTGGCAGGATTGCGAACGACCTGAGGCTGCTCGGTTCGGGACCGGTTGCGGGACTGGGAGAGATATCGCTCCCGGCAGTGCAGCCCGGCTCCTCAATAATGCCGGGCAAGGTCAATCCATCGCTGCCCGAGTGCCTGAACATGATCTGCTTCCAGGTCATCGGCAACGACCTTGCCGTGTCGCTCGCGGCACAGGCCGGGCAGTTGGACTTGAACGTCTTCGCGCCGGTGATGGTCCAGAACATCCTGACGTCGCTCAGCCTGCTCACTAACTTCCTGCCGGTTTTCACAGAGCGATGCGTGGCCGGTATCACGGCTGACGTGGAGCGTTGCCGCGCCTGGCTCGAACTTGACCCGGCGTTGGTCACGCTGCTCGCGCCTCGAATCGGCTATCTGGCCGCGGCCGAGCTCGCCAGAGAGGCTCGCGAGAAAGGCACGTCGGTCCGTCAGCTCTCCATCGATAAAGGCATCGTCGATGCTGAAGAGGCCGACCGGCTGTTCGGCTCCGGCCGTAACTGAGGAGGTTGAACATGACTCGGACTCTAATCCTGCTCGCCCTCACGACCGGCGTCGTTGTGGCCGGTTCATTCCCGCTGGACTCTGCGGCCAATATCAGCCAGTTCAAGTTGACCACGACCGAGCGGGGAATGCTCAGCCGGAACGGCTTCGTAGTCGTGCCCGACTCGCAGGAGCAGCTCTTCCAGTTGTACGTCAGCAACTGGTGGGACAGCATCCCGAGCTTTGTCACGTCCGACCTGATGCTTCAGGCCTTCCATTTGTGCGTGAACTCTACGCTCCGGCGAATCGAGGAGGACAAGCTATACTTCAGGTTGGTTGAGTTCTCCGTGAAGATGTCGGACAAGTTCGGCGAGCAGCGCTCCATCCCGGCGCTGGGTGCCTACTTCGGCGTTGCCTGCCACCTTCTGGGCGTTGACATCCCGCAGAGCCCTGAGGTCGAGTCCCTTTGCCAGAACGAGCTCGCCCTGATTGAAGGACATGCGGGCCGTCACCAGTCTGCGATATTCCCGTTCGAGCTCGACTACTCACAATTCGTGCCGCGTGGTCACTACACGCGCAGCGACCGACTGCAGCGGTACTTCAAGGCGATGATGTGGTACGGCCAGGTTCCTTTTCCTCTCGACGACCCCGGTATTCCCTTCGAGACGCGGGCGAAGACGACATACTACGCACTCTCCATAGCCACGGCCATGCACGAGAGCGACAGCCTTGTCACGCTTTGGCGCGAGATCGCTGAAATTACGGGCTACTTCAGTGGGGCGAGCGAGGCATACACTCCGGTCGAGTACATGACTGCGCTAAACAAGGTCTACTCGGACAACGGCGACCGCCGAATGCGTTGGACAAACCCTGGACAGGTTTTCATGGACAGCTTCTCCGCGGTGGTGAAGCGAATCAGGGAGCCGAAGATTCACGCCATTTTCGTGGGTGTGCCGACCGGCAGTCAGTTCCGGGTGTTCGGCCAGCGATACGTGCCGGACACTGACATCATGCAACGGCTGGTCGAGTGGCCGGACAGACCTTTCCCGAAGGGGCTGGACGTGTTCGCTGCGCTCGGCTCCGGGCGGGCCGAACACATCCTGACCGACGTGTACCGCGAGCAAGACCGATGGCCGGACTACCCGGAGAGCCTGGCGCAGGTCAGGGCCGAGTTCGCCAGGAAGGACACTGAGTTCTGGTACCAGAACGTCTACTATGCGTGGCTTTACGCGCTTCAGGCCCTGAATGAGCCGGTGCCGAGCAGCGCTCCACGGCTTATGCAGCATGAAGCCTGGCAGGACAAGAGCCTGAACACGTCGTGCGGAAGCTGGGCCGAGCTTCGTCATGATGCGATTCTGTACGCGCAGGGGACTCTGGCTGAAGCCTCGGTGCCGGCGATGACCACGGGTTACGTCGAGCCGAACCCGGAGCTCTATCGCAGGCTGCTGCGTGCGGTCGCGACCATGGAGAACCTGCTTGCAAACCGGGGTCTGGAAACCAGCCGCATCCGGGAGGATCTGCTCTGGTTCAAGCAGACCCTCGGCGAGATGCAGGCCATCTCCCAGAAGGAACTCGTCGGCACAGACCTGACAGAGGATGAACGGAGCTTCATCTGGAACATCGGTAACGACGTGGAGAGGATTTCCTGCAGGCTCGTGGACGAAGGAATCGTGCGATGGTTTGCGCAGGCCCAGGGCACGGACCGGTTCATGGCCTGTATTGCAGACATAGCGACGGCACAGAACCGGTGCCTCGAAGTCGGGGTCGCGGCAGGCAATGCGATGTACGCGCTTGTGCCGATTGAGGGCAAGTGGATGCTAGCGAGGGGCGCAGTCTTTTCGTACCGGGAGTTTGAGTGGCCGGCAAGCGACCGGCTGACCGACGAGAAGTGGCAGCAGATGGTGAGGGACGGCAAAGCGCCGGCCGCACCCGTCTGGACCAAGAGTTTCACTGCCGGCGAGTAGGTTGGGCATTTGCCCGCGCCTTGACCGGCCGGAACGAACCCAGATAGTGCCGCTCCAAGCGCCAATGCGTGTGGACTTCGGGTCGCGATCCCCAGTCCCCGGTCTGCTGTCTACTGCTTACCAATGTCTCTTTCGGTGAACTACTCTCTTGTCGGGATGATGGCTTGCTCCGCAAGGTCGGCCGCGACCGGTGTGGCAACGTTCGTAAGGACTTCTTCCAAGGTCGCCGGGTCGGTCTTGTTGCTCGTGCCGCTCCAGACCATCGCCTCGCGGCCGTTGTCAACCAAGTACACGTCGACCTCGTTCCGCGGGTGCGGTAAGGTATCGACTTTTCCCGGCTGCTTGTAGTACCACCACGAGCGGTCATAGTGATCCCAATAGGGCGTGAACGAGGAGGGACCGGTCGTCCCACTGCTGGGTACGTATTCCTTGTCGGTGTTGAGCGTAAGCGGGGCTATCATCAGTATGCCGTCAAAGTCGCTGGTGTTGAGGCATGACCGCATCAGTTCGGTGTCAGGCCCCGCCACGTTCCGGCAAAGCCGGTACGACTGCGTGGCGGTTACGCCGTACTTCGACAGCTCGGTTGCGAATGCGTCCTCCCACATTCGCTGACGCGTTGCGTCCTTGCACATTGAGATGACGAGTATCTTCTTCAGTCGGGGTCGCGCGACAGATGGGTTGCGCCAGACATCTACGAGTGCGGCCGGCGCGCAGCCGACCATGGTCGCCAGCAACATCCCGGACAATGCCAGGAGAACACTCAGCTTCGGCCTCAAGGCGGCAACGTTCCTTCGGTTCATCACTGCTCCCTTCCAGGAATAAGTCGGAACTCCAAGTCGTTCATCGGGACAAGGCAAGCGCTCGCTCCGGCCAACGTAAGTCGAACTCGTCTGCTTCCTTCCTCGCGCCGCAAGTTGTGTACCACGAAGTCCTTCGGTCCCCATGCCTGGAGGCCCAGGCGTTCCTTGACCGGGTTCATCCGCAGCCGGCGAGGCACTTCGGAAACAATGCGAATGTCGTCCGTCCATAGGAAGGACTGAGGACCGCGGACGGACGTGCCGCATTTCCGTGTTGGCCTGATAACCATTCGGGGCAGGCGACGCGCCCGCCCCGGTTTGATGCCTTCGAAATGGCTATTGGCCGGTGTCGCCACCGTTGTCGATGTTGTCGTTCTGAAGCCGGTTGCTGAGCTTGAAGTTGTTGAAGTTCCAGTTCAGGCTGAGCGAAACGATGCGCGCCGGGCGCATGGTGTTTGAGTGCGTGTAGAATCCCGGTCCTTGCGTGGACGATTGATTCCCGCCCGTGCCGAGGATGTCGCGCACTTGCAGCACCAGCGCGAGCTTGCGGTCGAAGAGCTGCTGTCGGACCGAGGCGTTGAATATGTACGAGCCGGTCTCAGTGCCCTGCGCCGAAACTTCGGGCGCCTGATAGCGGGCGACTACCTGGAATCGAGTCTGGGGCAGGATTTGGAAGTCGTTCGTCAGGTTGCCGCTCCAGATGAAGGTGTGCACGGTGGAATCGGCGGCGATCGCCGGGTCGAGGGCGAGGCGGTAGTCGTAGGCGTCGTCGTTGAGGCTGACGGTCCACCACTTCCGCGGCCGGTATTCGCAGGTCAACTCACCGCCGAGCGAGCGGTCGGTGCCGATGTTGGCCGACTTGCGGAGAATCACGTTCTGGTATCCCGGATAGACCGACAGGATATCGTCCATGACGTTGTGGGTCACGCGGTAGTAGCCATCAACCGATAACTGG
Organism: bacterium; assembly: GCA_035505375.1. Lineage (NCBI taxonomy): Bacteria > bacterium. The sequence goes on from DATJQV010000039.1 coordinate 8,234, forward strand.
CTGGGGCCGAACGGCATCTGGTAGCCGGCTTCGTAGGAGTCGATGTTCTCCGACTTGAGCGCCGGGTCGCCCTGGCGGACGTCGTAGGCGTCGAACCACGTAATGAACGGTTCAAGGTCCCAGCCTTCCGGCCGTTCTATCCGACGGGTGTAGCTCGCCATTATCTGTTTTTCACCGGGGAAGTTGTACGATGCGTGGACGGTCGGGAACAGGTCCCAGCCGCGCACCGTCACGCTCGAATCGATGTCGAGCAACTTGACCAGCCGGTCGGTGTACTCACCGCGCAGGCCGAGCTGGTATCCGAACTTGCCGAGGTTGCCGGAGTAGAGGCCGTAGAGGGCGTGGAAGTTGTCGCGAAAGTCGACCCAGTGACTGTAGGCGGCCTGATACTCGAAGCTGTGGCTGGCGGGGTCGTACTGCTCGGCGTAGCTTGAATCGCGGGACAGGTCGAAGCGGCTCTGGTAGCCGGCTTCGAGCTTGTCGTCCTTGCGCAGCGGCAGGGCGTAGTCGAGCTTGAGCGTCAGCTCTTTGTCGGGCCCGGTTCCGGTGGTGCGCTGGCCGCTGGTGGTGTCTCCGGCCGAGTCGGTGAGCACCGTGGTCTGGAGCTCCGTACCGCTGCGGCCGACGAGGTCGGCGTGGGCCGTGAGTTGGTGCCCTTTCTTCTTGCCGAAGTCCTGCGCGTCGTCGAGGTTGAGCATGTAGAAGTTGCCGTTGCGGTTGAACGCGTCGACGCTGTTGTAGGTGTATGCGCCGGCGCCGGGGCGTGTGGACTCGGCGTAGACTGCCGTCTGGGAACTGCCGAAGCTCCGGCTGCCGTATCTGCCGCCCAGGCTGAGCAGGTTCTGCTTCGTGACCTGGAGGTCGCCACCGGCGCGCACGCCGTAGGGCAGGCCGTAGCGTGTGTTGTTGCCGCTCGTGCTGGTGAACAGCGTATCCTTTCCGGTAGAATCCACGGTCCAGCGGTCGCTTTGGCGCTTCCGGCCGAACTGACGCCGGTTGTAGTCCGCGCCCGCGAACAGGTTGGCAATGCCCTGGCGATAGCCGAGCAGGAAATCGCCGCCGTAGCTGCCGTCGGTGCCGCCCCGAAGGTTGGCGATGCCGTTGATGCCCAATTGTCGCTGTTTCTTCAGGATGACGTTCATGATGCCGGCCATCCCCTCGGGGTCGTACTTGGCGGAGGGGTTGGTAATCAGCTCGATATTGTCGATGGTGCTGGCCGGTATCTGCTGCAGGGCCTCGCTCGGGTCGAGCGGCGAGGGCCTGCCGTCCACGAGCACCTTGAAATTGCCGCTGCCCCGCAGGGTGACGTTACCGTCCGGGTCGACTTTGACCGAGGGGACGTTCTCCAGCACATCTACGGCCGTGCCGCTTGCCACGGTCTGCTGGTGGGCGACGTCAATGACCTTCTTGTCAATCTTGAGGGTCACGACCGGCCTTTCGGCAGTGGCCTCGACGCCCTGCACCGCGAGGGCACTCTGCTTCAGCGTCAGCCGTCCCAGGTCACGGGCAGCGCCGGGACCGACGGTGATGTTGTCCACTCGCTTGTCGCGGTAGCCGATGAATGACAAGTCCACGAAGTACCGACCAGGGCGGACACCGGTGATGGTGAACCGGCCGGAATTGTCGGTAGCCGCGCCATTCACCTGCGTGCTATCGGGGAGACTTCTCAGCACCACGTTGGCGTATTCGATGGGGGCGTTCAGGTCGGCGTCGTACACCTGACCGGACACAGTTCCGGTCGGCATCGAGAAACCGGAGTTTCCCGGGCGAGCGGGCTGCGCGAGTAGAGCGCCGGTCGAAAGCAGGGTAATAATGATTACGGCTGCCATAGGCAGCCGGGGTTTCCAGAGTTCCATCAGGTATCATAGCAAGAACTCAGTGCCCAGGGAAGCGATGCGGAGACGAATGACAAAGTCCTAAGGACAAAGGACTAATCAAGGGGAAAGTAGTAAGGACTAAGGACAAAGCAATGGGAAAGGACGAAGTACGGACCTCGGGTCTTACCCTTTGGGATTGCTTTGTCCTTTGTACTTTGTCCTTAGTACTTGGCCTCCGCGGCTGCCTTGTCTTGACTGGGTCGTGAGGGAGTGTACGATAACGCGTGATGACACACGCGACAACAGGGGTCGGATGCAATCTGCAACATAGCAGAGAGCAACCCTCGCCGGTGTGGCTGCGTCCTAACCACCAATAACGAAGGGAGCTCATGAAGAGGCGCGTAGTGCTGGCGGCAGTAGCTTTTTGTCTGGTCGGCGTCGTCGCGGCGCAGCCGGGCGCGGGTCAGAAAGCCGGGACAATCATCGGGCACGTGTTTGATGCCGTGCAGGGAGAGCCGGTGCAGTATGCCAATGTCGTGCTCCGTTCACTGCCGGACAGCACGCAGGTGGCCGGGGCGGTTACGGACAAGACCGGCTTGTTCCGGCTCGATGGGGTGAAGCCGGGCCGATACTGCGTTGAGGTCTCGTTCATCGGGTATCGGGACAAGGTCATGAAGGAGTTCGAGGTCGCGGCCGGCGCTCCGCTGGACCTTGGCCGGATCGAACTGCAACAGAAGCCGGTGTCGATGCCGGGGGTCGAGGCGTCGGCCGAGAAGCCGGCAATCAGCTACCAGGTAGACAAGAAGGTCGTGGACGTCGGCAAGCTCCCGAACGCCGCATCGGGCACCGCCGTCGACGCGCTGCGCGACGTACCCTCAGTCAAAGTCGATATCGAGGACAACGTGACCCTGCGCGGCAGCTCGAACTTCAAGGTGCTGATTGACGGCAAGCCTTCGCTGCTCGACCCGAACGAGGTGCTCAAGCAGACCCCGGCCCAGACCATCGACAAGATTGAGATCATCACCAATCCCTCGGCCAAGTATGAGCCGGACGGCGCGGCGGGAATTATCAACATCCTGTTGAAGAAGCAGAAGGGCCGCGGCACCAGCGCGCTCTTGAACGCGAACGGCGGGATGAAGAACCGCTACGGCGGCGATGCGCTGCTCAGCCTGAAGCAGGGAATCGCCAACGTCTACGCGGGCGGGAACTACCGGCACTACACCTATGACTGGAATACGGCCGCGGACAGGCGGACATTCGGCGCGACCGACACTCTCGCCATCGCCGACAGCGGGCTTGGCGGGTCGAACGGGATGACCGGTGCCGGCCGAGCCGGGCTTGACCTGACGTGGAGCCCGAGCGACAAGTCGAGCGTCTCCGGCCGCTTCGGCAAGTTCACCAGCAATACAAATGGCAGCTCAATCGAGGTCGACAGTGCCATTCCCGCCGGCACGACGCAGTTCCATCAAGTCGGCAGCGGCGGGGACTACAGCCGGCTCTTCTATTTCGTGACTGCCGACCACGAGCACGATTTTGACACGGCCGGACACAAGCTGACCGCGAGCGCGTACGTTGTCAGCAATGGCGGCAGCAGCAACTCGCTGTCGTCGCAAATGGACTCGGCCGGAACGGACACGACCAGCGGCCGGCGTTCCGAGGAACTGGGGCCGATGAACCGCGCGACCCTTGAGGTCGCGTACACGCTGCCCCTGCGCAAGAACGACAAGCTCGAGGTCGGGTATCAGGGCCGGTTGGAAGGTACGGACCAGGAACTCCGTATCACACTGTACGACACGACGGCCCGGAAGTGGAACCGGGACTCGCTTTCCAGCCACAAGTACGGCGGCACGCAGGACATCCAGTCACTCTACGCGACCTACACGTGGAACTGGCGTCAGCTCGGGCTACAGCCCGGCCTGCGGGGTGAGTACGGCAACCGGATTGTCAAGGTCACCGATACCGACAGCAGTTGGCGGGTGGAGGGCTGGAACTACTTTCCGAGCCTGCACGCGAGCTACGGACTGGGCTCAGGCCGGCAGTTGACGGCCAGCTACTCGCGCCGCATCGACCGGCCCGACGAGTGGTATCTGCGACCAGTCATGGTCTGGTACGACCAGCACTGGGTGAGCCGCGGCAACCCGGAGCTCCGTCCCTCGTTTACCAACTCATGGGAGGCGGGTTGCGAAGTGCCGTTCGGCGGCAACTTCCTGTCGCTTGACGGGTACTGGCGGACTTCGAGCGACATCGTCGAATGGGTCACGGAGCGGTATCAGCCGGACTCGTCGGTGCTCTATCAGACCGCGGAGAATGTCGGGCACGACCGGTCAATCGGCTGCGAGGCGACTGCCAACGTTTCCCCGTGCAAGTGGTTCACCGCGTACCTGACCGGCGACGTCTACCAATATCGGGAGGAGGCGACCCAGCTCGGGCAGGATACGGCCCGCACCGCCCTGGGGTGGAACAGCTCGGCCAACCTGACTTTCCGGCCTACTACTAACACGCAGGTCCAGCTCAACGGCTACTACACGGGGCCGAACCTGACTGCCACGAGCACGTCGGACGGCTGGCTTGGCGCCAGCCTTGCGGTCAAGCAGAGCCTGCTGAAACGGGCGCTCTCGATCACCCTGCGCCTGAACAACGTGCTTGGTTCGAGAATCCAGCACTGGTCATCCGACGGCCCGGGGTTTCGCACGCGCTCAGCGTACAGGACCGAAGGCCTTACGGCCTCGCTGGCGGTCAGCTATAACTTCAACAACTTCAAGTACGATGCGAAGATGCGCGCGGGCGAGGGAGTCGAGCAGGAAGGCGCCGGCGGCGCGGGCGGTGCCGGCGGTCCGCAGCACTAGACTCTTGGATTGTGGGAGCGCAACTCCCGCCCTTCCGAGGCTGCCGAAGGGCGGCGGCCCCGCTGCCGGATGGTAGCTCCCGCAGCAAGCGCGGCCCCTGCGCGGCTTGACTCCCGAGCCAATCCGCCGCAATATTGGCGTGTGACATGGCCGTTGGGGCCGCGTACGACCTTGACGAGAGCGGACTTGATTGTTGCGCCCCAGACCTCTCTCAAGTTCCTTGCGGCGGAATTACCTCGGGAGGAGTTCTATGAAGAAAATGATCTTCGCTACCGTACTTGCGCTGGTGTTCGTGAGAGCTGTCGGCGCAGCAGAGGAATGGCTGAGACCGGATGCGCACTCGATGGGCGCACCACTTGACACCGCGTGGATTACATACGCCGACTGGAACAAATCCTGGTGGATATCGTCGGATGGTCCTGAGCGTGCGACGAAATTCGACCCAGTCGCTTTTGGTCTATCCTATCCATTCCGCATTACCAAGGTCAAGACAGAGTTCTTCCTGCATCCGAGCCTCCCGTGGTCCGATTCGAGCTTCTACTTCAAAGTGTACGGCGGCGACGGTCAGACGCTCCTCTACCAGTCGCCAGTGTTGGAGGCCATACCTGGTACGCCAGGCCCACCCGTGATACATCAGCTGAGTTCGCCGGTGTGGATCACCTCTGGTCAGTTCTATGTGTCAGTCGACCCAGTAGATGGCAGCGGGCGCCCGACAAACCTCAGTGACAGTTGCGCGCGGGGCTACAACCAGCACAGTTGGTACGGCAGCGCCGGCAATTGGACCCAGTACACCTCTGGCGAGTGGCTCGCTTCCGCGCTGGTGTTCTCTTACTACTGCAAGCTTGTAGTCCCGAACGGAGGCGAGCATTGGGCCTCCGGTGACACACATACGGTCACATGGTCGGTGAGTCCCAAGGACTTCTCCCATGGAAAACTGCTGCTGTCCACCGACGGCGGAAACTCATTCCCCAGTGTCATCGCTACAGGCATTGCCCCGAACGAGACAACCTTCAACTGGACCGTTCCATCGGTGAACTCTGCATCCTGCCGTGTGAAGTTCCAGGCCCTCGACTCGACAGGTTCCCCAGTATGCGAGGACGCAAGTGACGCAAATTTCACGATTGGCTCACAAAGCCCACCTGCACCGGCTCTGATCTACCCACCGGACAGCGGAGCGGTTAACAACCAAACGGTAGTGTTTCGCTGGCACCGAGCTTCCGATGTGTCGGGCACTGCCTATTATACCATCCGAATCGCCTACGACTCGATGTTCGGAGCGTTGGCGGATACGGCGCGGTTAACAGACACCACCTACGCGAGGTCGCTACCCGGAGATACGTCATACTACTGGCACGTGCGCGCGACTGACAGCTTGGGGCACGTCGGTCCGTGGTCGCAGACGTGGAAGTTCGAGATAGATTTGCAGACCCCGGAGCCGCCGACCCAATTGGATCCGACCGATGGCCAATGGTTCAAGTCATCAACCATACAATTCCACTGGACTCCTGTCGTATTTGAGTTGAGGGTATGTTCTCCGATCCGCTACGTCATCGGACTAGACACCATACAGAGCATCAGGCCTATGTACGCGGACACCACTGTATCGGTCTACGACACATTCAGCTTCTTGCCTGAGCACCGTTACTGGTGGCATGTCCGGGCGTGCGACTTGGCGGGGAACCAAGGGCAGTTCTCACCGACTTGGCGATTCGGGATCGACATGACTGGACCGCTAGTACCGAGTCCCATCTACCCGCCGAACTACGGCGGAGTTCAGACCGACACGGTCAGTCTAGTCTGGCACAAATCCGTAGACGCCGTCAGCGGAACGTCGCTCTATCACGCTCAGCTGGCCCGCGACAGCTTGTTCGTAGACACGATCGCCTTGCCCGGAGGCCCAACCTTGCAGGATACGATGGGGGTCGCGAACCTCCCGGGCACGGCGGCGTACTTCTGGCGGGTGCGCGCCCAAGACACGGTTGGCAACTGGTCCAACTGGAGCCTCGTGAGGAAGTTTACATGCACCATCGGTATTGCTGAACAGCCATCCGGGCTACCAGGCAGGGCGCGTCTAGGGTGCGTGCCTAATCCATCGAGAGGACGGACTGCGATCACGCTAGCCCTGCCTTCGGCTACGAGCGCCTCTGTAGCTGTCTACGACCCTGCGGGGGCTAGGATAGCGGTGATGTGGAACGGGCCAATCCCGGCGGGTTGGCACACCTTGGACTGGGATTCGAGAACTAGCTCGGGCCGTGCAGTCGCACCTGGGGTGTACTTCGTTCGAGCGACAGCGGCCACACTGTCACTGGTTGTCTGCCTGCGTGTAGTGCAGTAGCGAGAGAGCGAATTGGACTGCTGACCCGCGGGCCGATTCACGTCTGTCTGCTTGCATCCCAGGCCGAGCCGAAGCCCTCTACGTCAGTCCATCCCCAGACTTTACTCCTATGATCACGTTCCTCTCCGCCCAGTCCTCGTTCCTCACTCCTCCTACTTCTGTCCCTCCCTCCTTCCGTCAACTCCGCCCGCGTCAGCGCTTGACCCGGACTGGCGGTAGTTCTAGGCGAATTCCGGGGACCTCGGAGATCATCCACCCCGCTCGGCGCATTCGAGCACGAAGTGCAACCGAATAGGCGTCAGCTTCGGTCGGAAGCGAGTGCAGTGATGCGCTCGCGCAGCACGGCACGTACCGGAAGCGTTCCGATTCCGACCTCCGCCGCCCAGCGTTCGAGTTCCTCAAGCTTGGGCTTGAGCTTGCGCTCATCCTTGCTGCGGCTGAGGACCCGATATAGCTTCCGCGCGTAGACCCTTGTCCAGGCCGCCTCGACCGAGGCCGACTTGATGCCTGCGGCGGAAAGTTCGCTTTCCACCAGTCGATTGAGGCGGCGCTGCGCCTCCTGCGCGTGGGCATAGGATTTGGCGTTCCTGATTCGCTGCCTCAGCGGCTCGGGCTTCTGCCTTGAGCGCGTGACCCCGTGGTCGTAGTTCTCGACTGCCTTTGCCACGCGTTCCGACAGCTTGCGCGTGAGGCTTTGCACACGCTTGTACCCGCGTTGCTCTATCACGGTTGGCTGCGAGGTGTAGGCATTGAGCAGGTCGGTGATGTCGTTGAACGAAGCTTTACAGGCACGTAGATAATCGGCGACAAACCCGAAGGAAGGATAGGGGACATGTCCGCTTTCGAAGCGGCTGATGAGAAAGGCATTCCCCTTCCCCTGCCTGCCCATGAGCACGGCAAGCTCCTGCTGGGTCACACCGGCCTTCAGCCGCAACTCGCGCAGCCGCGCACCCATATCGTCTGTGAACTTGAACGTCTCTTTGGACCGTCTCATATGGTAGCCGTGCTTATCCGCATTATACTGCTCAGTATAATGCGGGTCAATGGCCGGGATAGGGGATAAGACAAGGAACTAGAGGGAGTTGAAGTCGCTATGCGAGTCGCCCTGGGGGTCACAGGGGGAACGGTTCGGAGGGTAGTTCGCAAGGTGGTCCGGGTAGGGACTCTGAAGGCGAATCGGACGGCGATGTTCCGGGCAATTCGAAAGGTTACTTGCAGGGTCGTTCGGAGGGCGAACTGGAACGCGACCGGCGGAGCTACCCCGACGGCGATTTCCACCGCTGTCTGCGGCGTCACTCTCAAGGTGACTCGCGACGCAACTCGCAGGATGACCCGCAGGGCAACTTACAGGATGACTTGCAGAGTTATCTGTGGGGCAGCGGTCGGGATGATGCTGGGGATAGGAGAGTCGGGAATGAGATGCCGGACTCTATTGCTGCAATCCGTGTCCATCTGTGTTCATCCGTGGTTGTTCTCTTCGAGGCTAGGTTCCGGCTCAGTCTCTTGGCGTCCTTGGCGGTTGTCACGGTCTGGGTTCAAGGGTTCAGGGGTTCTGGGGTTCGAGTGAATCTGCGTCCATCTGCGTGCATCTGCGGTTACTTCCGTCCGGGCTATGGAATCGGTGTAATCTGCGTAATCTGCGAAATCTGTGGATGTCCTGTCCGAGCTATCTGCGGCATCTGCGCCATCTGCGGTTACCTCGGGTTCGGTTGCGGCCTCCGGGACCGCGCTATGTCAATCCGTGGTTGCGCGTGCGCCTTCGTTCGAGCCCACCGCCGGTACCTTGGTGATGGAGTCCCCGTATCGTTTTCTTGTCCTTCGCGCTTTCGTGGCGACCCAATCCGTGTTCATCCGTGTCAATCCGTGGTTGCTCGTCCCATTTCTGGATTCCGGTCTCTGGATTCTGAACTCTGAACTATCCGACCGGATGCGCTACGGCAGGTCGGCGGACTTCAGCTCGAACTGCCACGTTGGCGACGTGAGGGCCTCTCCCTTCACCGCTCCGACCCCGTCCGCATAGCATACTCGATAGAACAACTGCCCGAGAAGCCCGTAGTAGTCAACCTCGTAGCAGTTCTTGAATGTCCCGGCCGGAACAATGACGTCCGTCTTGCCTGCCACCACTGCCGAGTCGGTCCAGATCGCGTAGGTCCAGCGCCATGACGCGATTGAGTCCAACGGCTGCACCATCACCATGAGGGGCGTTGAGCCGCCGCTAGGCCCGAGCCAGGTCGTGTCACCGCTTACCGTGTAGAAACAGGACGTGTCGCCGTCGAGGTTGTTGAACGGGAACACATTCTTCAGTGACACGCCGCTGTCGGCAACTGCTTTGGCATAGTGCTTGACGTCGCCGACCTCGGTCACGGAGACGGTGAAGGTCCCATTCCCGGCGGAACCGGTCAGGTTGTACGTCCATTTGCTGCCGAGAACCAGCGGAAACCAACCTTGGGACACCTTCTTGTGGCAGCTCATGGTGAGCAACATTACCGGGACGATCAGGAAGGCGAGAAGCCTATCGCGGCTCAACATAGGTTGACCTCGATTCTAAGATTCGCACCCAAGATGTCAAGTGCGTTGCCCAGCGTAGGCTAGCGCTTTCCCTCCGGCGTGAGCTTTGTTAGGAACATGTAATTGACGCCCTGGGAGCCTGCTGACGGGTCGAACCGGCTACCCGTGGCGATGTATCCCCCGTCCCAGGTCTGACGGACGCATTCTGCCCCTCCGATGCAGAGGGTGTCCATCCATGATGGAGTCCCGTCCGATGACATCCGGAGCAGGATGGCCTTGGACCATACGTTCTTGCCGGGCTGGACTGCTCCTGCCACAATGTAGCCGCCGTCAGCAGTCTGTTCGACCCAATTGCCGAGACTGTACTCGCTTGGCGCGTACGTCTTGAGCCAACCGGCACCACCGGCAGTATCACCATTCGCGTTGGTCTTGAGCAGTCCGATTCCTCCACGTGTGGGCCCAACCGCGGCGTAGCCACCGTCGGACGTCGGTATCGCGCAACTTGCTTCTGCTAGATTGGCAAAGGTCTTGAGCCATTGCTGGGTACCTTGGGAGTTCACTCTCAACAGCGTTTGGGTGCCGACTATGAAGCCGCCGTCCGACGCTTGCCGCAAAGAGACCGATACCGGTTCGTGATAAGGATAGGCCACCGGATAGAGCTTCCATCGCGGGAAACCCGCGAGACTGTCCCCGAGGCTATCGGTCCAGCACAGCAAGAGCCCACTGTCGCTCACGATTCTCTGTGCGGCTACGACGAATCCCTGGTTCGCCAAATGTACCACCGAGTAGCCTTGGCCGTACACGCCTGGGGCGACCGTGTGCAACCATAGCAGGTTGCCCTGCGCATCGGTTTTGAACAGGCTCACACTGTCGGGAGGTTCAGTCCCGGCCACAACGTACCCGCCGTCGGCGGTCTGCAGAACCGAGTTCGCGTCAATCGGAACGCCAGTCTTGATGATCTTCTGCCATGCCTTGGTTCCGTCCGAATTCACCTTCGCCAGGAGAATCGCCGCATCAGGAGTGCTGTCATCCGAGTCGGTATTGCCGACAACGATGTAGCCGTCCGAAACCTGCTGTACGCAGGCTCCGTCACTCGAGCCCCAACCCGCGAATGCCTTCGTCCACTGCACCTTGGGCGGCTTGGCGGCACAAGCGATTAGCGCTGCCGCCAGCAGGGCGGTCAGGAACCACGCTGTGGGCACTCGCACCTTGGGTACAGGTTATGGCGTGGGCGGATAATGTCAAGCGTGCATCTGCTTCGGCTTCACGGTGCAGGCGGAGACGGTGGCGGGAAGGGCGGAGGCGAGGTCAGGTGTTACGTAATGTCCCAAGGCTTTGGCGTCTGGATCGTCAGGTCGCGGGCGGCATGGGCAACGGCAATGATCAGAACGCGGTCTGTCTCTACGCGATAGATGATTCGGTACGTTTGGAACAGGATTTCACGGATATCCGGCGAATTGGTCTCGGGGACTGTGCGTCCCATCTCAGGAAACGTTGAGAGGCTTTCCACCGCGCCGACGATTCTCTCGATGAAGCGATCTGCATAATACTCGGAATCCTGTGCGATGTACGCCCGAATACTGCTCAGGTCCCGAGTCGCCGGTCCGGCCCAGGAGATTCTCACCGGTTCAGGAACCGCTGCTTGACTTCTTCATGCGAGACCACGTCCCCCTCGTCAGCCGCTTTCAGTCCCGCGTCGACCTTCTTTCTGATGTAGAAAGTGTACATGAGGTCGTCCCAGGTTGCCTGGTCGGGCAGGCCGTCAATCAGTTCCCGCGCCTCTTCTTTCACTGTGCTCATTCTTCCTCCTGCTTTCAACTACAATCCAACATGTTCCTGCAGAGCGGCGAGGTCAAGGCAAGACCAGGACTTCGCTTAGGACCCGCTCACGGTATTGGGGTTTCAGGGCTGGAACCGTAACGAGGTCTACGCGCATCCCGAGGACTCGCTCCAAGTGCTCTTTGATGTCCACAATCTCCCAGCCGATGGGCGCGGAGAACTCTACGAGTATGTCAACGTCGCTCTCATCCGTCTGCTCGCCGCGCACGTAGGAGCCGAAGAGGCCGAGGCGTTTGACGTGGTAACGCGAGGTCAGCAGCGGAAGCGCCTCCCGAAGGGCTTGTTCTATCTCGGTTCGTGTCTTCACTGGCAATTGTCCTCTATATTCAGGTTAGGCGCGCAGGGCCGCATGTCAAGCGGATGACGTCTGCCGCTTCTCGGGACAGGCGGCGACGGTGGCGGCGAGGGCGTCGTCCAGGCCGCCGGAACCGAATCCAAGCGCGGCGCGGGCGGGAGCTGGATCGAAGAAGGTCTCAGCGGTCTGGACTTTGATGAACTGGACCGGGTCGAGGCCGGACTCGCGGTCTTGCAGCGAGTGTAGCGCGTGCAGGAGACTCGCGCCGGAGCAGACGAGCCAGTCCGGCAGAGTGAGAACGCGCTTTCTGCGGCCGGTCAGAGCGGAGAGGCGGCCGAGCAGATCCTTCCAGGGGAGATTCTCGTCGCCGACGAGGAAGCGACCGCTCTTGCCGATTGCTCCGACTACGGCTTCGGCCACGTGCTGCACGCTCACGCAGTTGGTGCCGCCGCGCGGGTAGGGGATGAGCGGCGCCGAGCGGACGTAGTCAATCAGCGGCTTCCAGAGCGGAATCCTGCCGGGCATCGCGCCGAAGACATACGGGAGTTCGAGGATGGCGAGCCTGACGTCGGAGCCGGCTTCAGCGGTTGCCGCGTCCTCCTGCGCGACGCGGCTGCGGATGTAGGGATGGTGGCGCGCCAGTTCGAGTTCCGGCCAGAGCCGGGCGAAGTGGCTGAAGTAGGAGCCAAGCGCAACCACGTCCGTGCATCCTGCCCGGCGGCAGAGCCGGATGAAACGGACCGTCGAGTCCACGTTGGCCTGTTTGAAGAATGGGTAGGCCGGGGCTTTGGGCGTCATCCGGTCGTCGGCACCGATGGCGAAGACTGCCGCCTCGTGTCCCTGCAGGAGGGCGGCGAAGGCGTCGTCGGATAGCATCCGGAAGTCAGCAAGCTCGACGCGCACCGCCGGCGGGAACAGGTCCGGAGCGGGGAGAGGCGGGAGCGCGACTGCGGTGACTTGCCAGCCGCGGCGCAGGAACTCGTGCGCGGCGTGCCAGCCGATGAATCCGGTTCCGCCAAGGATGAGCACGCTGCGCTCGGCCACTCTCGAAGATAGGGAAGACAATTCCCAAAGTCAAACCGGAGCCAGGAGGAGAGACGGATTCTACCACCAAGACACAAAGGCACAAAGAGGATTCGGAGAGACAGAGTGGTGAGACTAGGGCGTTCTTGGCGGTTCAATCATTCTTCTGTTCACCTCCGGGATGTCCGCTTGGTGACTTCGTGTCTTTGTGGTAGGACTCCGGGTTCGCGGCTGGGGCAGCTTGCGTCCGGGAGACAAGTCTGTAGAATGGGCGCGAGGAGATTACGCTCTATGCACGACGCCTTACGCTCAACGCCGAGTACCGGATGCCGGAGTTCGGTGCTCTGCTCATTTCTAGTGCTTTCGGCTTTGGTCACGGCCGGATGCGGGACTGCGTACGGGTGCTGGCATTCCTGGAATGCCGCAGTGGCGGCCGCGCCTGAGAGCGCGAAGGTCGACGGCCGCGCGTACACGATGACCGCCTACGTCTGGCGCGACTTCCAGCCAATAGCCCCGCCGGATGGCCGGCCACTCGCAGTAGTGGTCAAGGTTACAACGGTAGATGGGAAGCCAATACTCAATGACCTTTCGCTGGACCGGGTCTGGGTCGTGAATGCCAGGCAGCAGTGGTCGGCAGCGCCCGTAGCGCTGACCAACAAGCGCAGCCAGGTTCCAACGCCCTTTCCGGGCGAACTGGTCCCGCCCACGCGACTCGACGCCACGGTCCATGACGGGCCGAAATGGGGGCCGAGCATAAAGGTGGACGTGGTCGCGCGGTTGAAGCTGGGAAAGCAGACGTGGTTGGTACGGACGAAGGGAGTGGAGGTCAAGCGGACGGACTGAGGGCGAAGTCAGAAGCTAGAAGCTAGAGGTGAGAACGAGCGGACGAAGTAAGATGCGAAATGTGAGATGTAAGATGTCAGAGATCGAGCCTGCATCTTGCACTTCGCATCCGCGGCGATAGATTTCCGGCATGGCGCAGCGCATCGCGGTATGCAACCAGAAAGGCGGGGTCGGCAAGACCACGACCTCGGTCAGTCTGGCTGCCGCGTTGGCCCTGCGTGGAGGGCGCGCGCTGCTCGTGGACATGGACCCGCAGGCGCACGCCACGCTCGGGCTGGGAGTGGACCGCACCAAGCTCCAGATATCAGTCTATGAGGCGATGTGCGAGGCACAGCGGGTCACGGACGCCGTGCTCAAGGACAGGGGTGAGAATCTCGACCTGTTGCCCGCGTCGGTGAGCCTTGCCGGCGGCGAGGTCGAGTTGATTGACGCCGATGAGCGGGAGTTCCGTTTGAGCAAGGCCCTGGGCCTCGTGGACCCGGAGTACGAGTTCATCATTATCGACTGTCCTCCGTCACTTGGAATCCTGACTTTGAACTGCCTGGTTGCGGCGCAGAGCGTGCTGATTCCGGTTCAGGCCGAGTATCTGGCAATGGAGGGAATGTCGCGGCTGCTCGATACGGTCAATCTGGTAAGGCAGGGCCTGAACATGGCGCTGGCGATTGAGGGCGTGCTCGTCACGATGTATTCGTCTCGCCTGAGCCTGGCTCAGCAGGTGGCTGCCGAGGTGCGGAACTACTTCAAAGAGCAGGTGTTCGACACGGTGATTCCGCGCAGCGTCCGGCTGGCCGAGGCGCCGAGCTTCGGGAAGACGATATTCGGCTACGACGGCAGTTCGGCCGGGGCGCAGGCATACCTGGCGCTGGCGGATGAAGTCCTCGCCCGCCACAGGAAGGAAGTGCAAAGTGACAAGTAGCAAGGACAAAGCAAGACAAGACGAAGTCATAAGGACAAATCCGGTTCCACACTTAGTCCTTGGTCCTTTGTCCTTTGTACTTGCCCGGAGGGCGTGTCATGCGTAAGGCCTTGGGAAAGGGCATCAGGGCGATAATACCGGAAGAGACGCAGGCGGCGATGGCGGCGGAGGCGCGGCCCGTCCGGATTGATGAGATCAGGCCAAACCCGTTCCAGCCGCGGACCAAGGTCGAGGAGAATCTCGAGGAGTTGGTTGCCTCCATAAAGGCGCACGGCGTGCTGCAGCCGATTGTGGTGCGGCGCCGGCGCGATGGTTACGAGGTGGTGATGGGCGAGCGGCGGCTGCGGGCTTCCAAGCTCGCCGGGCTCGAACAGGTGCCGGCCGTCATCCGCGAGGTGGACGAACTGGAGATGCTCGAGTTTGCACTGATTGAGAACCTGCAGCGTCAGAACCTGAACGCGATTGATGAGGCAATGGGGTACGAGCGTCTGCACAAGGAGTTCAACCAGACCCACGAGGCTATCGCCGAGAAGGTGGGCAAGGACCGGTCCACGGTCACCAACGCGTTGCGGCTGCTCGAACTGCCGTTCAAGGTCCGCGATGCGCTGGCCGCGGGACAAATAACCGCAGGGCACGGGCGCGCTCTGCTGCAGAGCAAGAACCGGAGAGTGCAGGTCGAGGTATGCGAACGGATAGTGAAGGAAGGGCTCTCGGTCCGGCATGTCGAGAAGCTCTGCGGCGAATCCAAGCCAAAGGAGCCGACAAGGCCAAAGCCGGAGAAGGACATCCATCTGCGCGAGGTCGAAGAGAGACTGACCGAGCTCCTTGGCACCAAGGTCACCATCAATCCGGGTAAGGCTGGCGCGGGAGAGGTTGTGGTACGCTACTTCTCGGCCGAGGACCTGGAACGGGTGGTTGAGAAGATGAAAGGCAAGTGACAGACGTGAAGCCCCAAGGTTCAATACCCAATCCCCAATCAAGTCCCAATGACGGAGGGCCGGCAGTTCCACTGGGACTTGTGGATTGGGCATTGATTGAGAATTGGCTATTGGGGTTTGGGATTTCCCGCGCCTAGCGGGAGTCATGCCCCGCAAAGAGCTTTCGTTCTTCATCGCCAGCAACTACAGCACGAACTCGCTTCGATTCAGTCTGCCGCTGTGGGTCGTCAGGCTGCTTGCCGGGGTCGCGGGTTTTCTCGCGCTGCTGGTGGTCGCCTCGCTGGTGATGGCGCTGGTCGGAACGTACCGGCTCAGCCGGCTTTCCTATCTTGAGCACCGGAATCGCGACCTTGAGACCGAGTTCGCCAAGGTCGCGACCCTGCGAAACCAGCTCCAACAGGTGGAAGAGCAGAGCCAGAAGATGGCCACGATGCTCGGAATAGAGAAGACGCCGCCTCCGGCGAACTGGGATTCATTCCCGATCGATTCACAGGCGCTGCCCGGGTGGCTGAAAGGCAAGCCGTGGGGGAGTGAACTGGTGCCGAAGCTCGTTCCGCTCAAGCAATACGCCGTGTCACAGAAGGCCAAGGCATCTCACCTCGGTGTCGACCTCGCGGCCGAGGAGGGCGAACCGGTTCGGGCTACTGCGGATGGGCTTGTCGAGCAGCGGGGAGAAGACCGGCAGTACGGACGGTTCCTGCTGCTGAAGCACGGGCAGGGGTATGAGAGCTACTATGGCCACCTCAAGGACTGGAACGTAGACAAGGGCGACACAGTCCAGGCCGGCAAGGAAATCGGATGGGTCGGGATGACCGGCCAGTCAACGGCCCCTCACCTCCACTTCGAAATCCGCAAGGACGGACAGCGGATTGACCCGGCAAAGGTGCTGAAGTTCTAGTCCGGACCGGATCTCACCACCAAGACACAAAGACACCAAGGTTCGGAAAGCCCAGGCACCAGAATCCTTGATTCCTTGACCCCTCGTCCCTAGCATTGGGCATGGAAAGCGTGTACGACGTCATCATGCGGCGGAGGACAGTGCGGTCGTTCACTGACCAGCCGGTTGAGGAAGAGAAGGTCCAGATGCTGATCGATGCGGCCATCCATGCGCCGTCCGGCGGCAACATCCAGCCGATTTCCATCATCAGAATCGAGCGGCCGGAGGGGCGGGCGAAGATGGCAAAGCTGGCCGTGAACCAGCCGTGGGTCGCGAAGGCGCCGCTCTGCCTGCTTTTCTGCATTGACTTCCACCGGACCGGGAAATGGGCGGAGGCCGAGGGCGCGAGCTTCGGAGGGGAGAAAGCGCTGATGAGCTTCCTGCTCGCATACGCCGATGTGTTCTGCTCGGCGGAGAACGCCGTCCTCTGTGCGACCAGCCTCGGCCTGGGCACGGTCTATATCGGCATGGTGCTGGCCGCGATGACCGAGATTCGCAGGGAGTTCGGCCTGCCGGACAAGGTCGTGCCGATTGTGGCGCTCTGCGTTGGCTACCCGAAGAAGGTGCCGGCGGGCATCACCAAACTGCCGCGTGCGGCGATGGTCCACTCTGAGCGGTACGAGGAGAAGTCGTCCGAGGAACTGAAGCAGCTCTACCGCGACAAGTATGGGGACCTGACCGCGGATGTGAAGTCCTACTTCAAGCGGACGTACCAAGAGGCGCTGGAACTGAGCGAGCAAACCCGACCCGACTTCACCGACAAAGTTGCGCGGCTGATGGCGCGGATGGAAGTCGGCAATGCGGCCCAGCTTCTCTTCAAGATGCGCTACCCGGAAGATGGCATGAAGCGCATGGGTGAGAGGATAATCACCTCCCTGCGCGAAGCCGGGATTGACTGCCTTGACTTACCCGCCGAACAGCCGCCGGTAGCCCCCGAGCCGCAGGCGCGAGACCGCGAGTCAGCTTAGCACCCCCGAACTCGTCGCCCATCTTCGACGAGCACCCCAGTCCATTGACGTCGTCCTGCCAGAGGGTTAAAATGATGCGACGCAGACTGAAGAGGTAGTGTGAAGCTCAGGTCGACAGTGTCGGTTCTGATGTTACTGCCGTCCGCAATGGCGGCAGCCGCGGTCGAATGGACATTGGTTACGCCGGAGGAGATTCAATAGCGCCCTGCGTGACAACTGACGGAGGCACGGAGAGGGATTCCATGTCGCGTGCCGACACGAAGAAATGGAGCGCGCCAAGGCTGACGGTCTTTGTCAAAACGAAGATGGATGAGAGGGTCCTTGCCAACTGCAAGCATAGCTATCCGGCATTCAGCGGGCCGGAAGGCCGCAACAATATCTGCACCGTGTACACATCCTGCATCGGTCGTTGCTCGACTTGAGTCGGGAGCTAGTGTCCGGACGTGCGACCTTTCTTGACTCTCGGCCCTGAGGATGGACAATACCGCAATGATTAGCACTCCGCGGGCGGTCCTTCTTACTGCCGGCTACGTGATCGCCGGACTTGTCGCGTCTACCGCCGTCGGGTATCTGGGCAATCCCGTTGAATTCTTCCATTCCCTGGATGCAGCGCTGCCGTTTCTTGTACTCGGGTTGATGGGTGCGCTAATCTATGCCTCGGTGCAGATGGGCCGTGCCTGGTACGCGGTCCTGGTTATTGTGCTCTGGTGTCTGGTCCGCTCGGCCCTGACCGGCGATCTGTTCGGGTTCCGGGGTCCGGCCGCCTATGCGGTGCCGATCGGGCTTGCCTTCATGGTGGGGACCTACGCACAGAAGTCGCTGACCCGCCTCAAGTTCGGCCGGTTCATCGGCATGGCGCTCATCGTCGGCTTCGGTCACGCGTTGTACATGCTGGCGATTATCCTCGTCGGGTCGGTAACGACGCCCATCCATACGGTCCTGGAGCAGACGTTCCTCGGCCTGAAGCTGGGCGCGGCAACCGGGCTCGGGTTTGAGCTGGTTGACCTTCTCTGGCCCCGCCTTGAGGAGGAGGAGTAGCAGGAATGGGTCACTACTCATCACGCAGCCCATCGGTCCCTCGCCACGTCTTGCCCGGATGAAGACTCACTAGCGCCGCTGTGGAATTCGCCTGCTCGGTGCGCGACCTCGCCCGCAACTTCGGTGCCCTGCGGGCGCTCGCCGGCATCTCGTTCGACATCAAGCCCGGTGAGGTGTTCGGTCTGATCGGTCCGAACGGGTCGGGTAAGACCACGACCCTGCGCATCGTTTCGACTCTGCTCCGACCTTCTTCCGGCAGGGTCAGCTTGTTCGGAATAGACGTCGCGGAGAAGCCGGGCGAGGCGCGGCGCATGATAAGCTACCTGCCGGAGGATGCCGGCGCGTACAAGAACCTGTCCGGGCTCGACTATCTGCGCTTCATGGCCACATTCTACACCGATGACAACCGGGACCGCGACGCGATGGTCGAGAGGGCCACGGAGCTCGCCGGCCTCGGCCCGCGCATCCGAAACCGGGTCAAGACCTATTCGAAGGGCATGGCGCGAAAGCTCCTGCTGGCGCGGGCCCTGATGATGAAACCCAGGCTGGCAGTCCTGGATGAGCCGACCTCGGGCCTTGATGTGTCCAATTCGGTCGGTATTCGCAACCGGGTCCGGGAGTACGCGCGGGAAGGGACGACCGTGCTGCTCTCCTCGCACAACATGCTGGAAGTGGAGTTCCTGTCCGACCGGGTCGCGCTCATCAAACAGGGCGAGATAATCGAGACCGGCGCACCCGAGGAACTGAAGCAGAAGCACGGGTGCAGAAACCTGGAAGAAGTGTTCCTGAAGGTGGAACACCTGCAATGACCAATTCCCAATTCCTAATTCCTAACGAATGCCCAAGGGCGGGCAGTTCGGGATTGGTCATTGGCCGCGTTTGGTCATTCGTTAGTAATTGGGTGCTAGACATTAGGAATTCCCTCTCATGAGGGTTATCACCAACATCATCCTCAAGGAAGCGCGGGAGCTTCTGACGCCGCAGATGCTGGCGCCGTTCGTCGCAATCATGGTGGTGTTCGTGTTCATCGGCAGGACGATCCGGGGCGAGCGGGCCAAGTCGTCGCAACCGCAGACGGTCATCGTCGCGGACAGGGACAAGACCGCCCTGTCCGACAGCGTGCGGGCAGGGCTGGCAAGCGACCAGACCACCGTCGTCCCGGCCGAGGGAAATCTTGACCAGTTGCTGGCCCTGGCAAAGGACGCCGGCGCGACCTGGCTGGTGGTCATTCCCGAGAGCCTGGAGCAGCGAATACAGGCATTCAAGACCGCGCAGGTAGAAGTCTACAACATCGTCCACAGCTTCTCGATCATGCAGATGGAGAAGGGCGTGAAGCTCAAGTCGCTCTTCGATGCGGCGAACGAGCGGCTGGCGCGGGCTCAACTGGCCCGGGCCTATCCCGGCACCAACCCGGGTGACCTGCAGAACCCGCTCCGGACCTCCGAGTTCGTCGTAGTCAAGGACAGAGTCGCGCCCGGCAACGCCGAGGTGCTGAGCGGGCTGGTGATGTCCCAGACTTTCATGATACCCATCGTCCTGCTGCTCGTGCTGGTTTACTCGAGCCAGATGATTGCCGCGTCAATCGGACAGGAGAAGGAGAACAAGACGCTCGAGACGCTCCTGACCGTACCGATAAGCCGGACCGGCATCGTCATCGGGAAGATGGTGGGCGCGGCGCTGGTGGCGCTGGTGGTCTCCGGACTCTACATGCTGGCGATGGTGTACTGGACCGGGTCTTTCGGCGCGGAGATGAGCGCGCCGGCCGGAGCCGCCGCCGCGTCCGCGATTTCCCAGCTCGGGCTGAGTCTCGGACCGTTGTCATACGTGTTGCTGGCGGTGGGGCTGTTCCTCGCGGTGTTGTGCGGCCTGTCGCTCGCGACTCTGCTGGCGATATTCGCCGACGACGCGAAGAGCGCGCAGATGACGGTGATGCCGCTGATGATGGTCGTCATGATTCCCTACTTCCTCGGCATGTTCATCAACGTCGAGGCGGCGTCGCTGCCGATAAAGATAGTGATGTACGCGATACCCTTCTCGTACCCTTTCCTGATGCCGAAGGCGATGCTTTTCGGTGACTACGGTCTGGTCTTCATCGGGTTCGCCTACCTGGCCGTATTCGCCGCTGCCTGCATCTTCACCGCGGCGCGGCTGTTCAGCTCGGACCGCCTCCTGACGATGAAGCTGCGCTGGCTCAGATGGAGGCGGTTTGGCAGCTAGGAGCGAGGAGTGAGGATTCCTGCTGACTGGTGCCTGCTGACAGCCAGCCAGGTGCAATCATGTCCGTGAAGGAGACGGTCGAGGCCCGGTGCCCGGCCTGCGGCGAGGAAACCTCGACCACCGTCTGGCGTTCCGTGAATGTGACTCAGGACCCGGATGCCAAGGAACTGCTCCTCGCCGGGAGCGTGAACGTGTTCCAGTGTCCGAAGTGCCGGTACGAATCGATGCTCGATATCGACTTCCTCTATCACGACATGGAGCGGAAGTTCTGTGTGCAATACTACCCGTACGAGCGGCTTGCGGACGACGGCTTTCTAGCGAACTTCACCGACGATGCCGAACCGGCGATTGCGGTTCCCGACGGGATGCAGATGAAGCCGGGCATGGAATACATGATGCACCCGCACATCGTGTTCGACATGGGCGAGCTTGTCCGCTACGTCGCATTCCGCGACCGGCTGTCTGACCCGGGTTGCGCAGAACCCGAAGCCGCAGGTTAGCTCCTTCCGCTCCGCTGTTCCAACCAAGGTTTCACCTTCAGAGCCGCGACACGGTCAACCACAGAATCCACGGAGAACGCAGAGCGGGCGAAGCCGGTGTCCGGTTCCGGCCATCAGTATTTCTGTGCCCTCCGTAGTTCAATGCCGGATTCAGCATCGGCGCAACTTGACTCCCCGGGAGGGGGGCATAGAATTTCATGTTCCTCTAAGTCATGACTTGTGCCGTAACGCCGGCACAATGGAGGTATTACTATATGCGTAAGTCTCTACTGGCGCTGGCTGTGCTTGCTGCTATCCCCGCCATATCGATGGCAATAGGAGTAGGCTCAGTGGCACCGAACTTCACGCTGCCCGACACACTGGGCGTGAACCACTCGCTCTACGACTACCAGGGCAATGTGGTGCTGCTCCAGTTCTGGGAGACCTGGTGACCAGGCTGTAACGCGGAGTTTCCGCGTATTGCGCAGATGATGCTGGACTACCAGGGCCAGAACTTCGTCGCGCTCACCGTCGACATATATCAACCGATCGATAGCACCAAGACGAAAGCCCGGCTGTATCCGTTCATGTGCTTGGACGATGCTTCCGGTACGGTCTTTACCAAGTACAAGCTATCATCGGGAGGCGCGATCCCGACCAACTACGTGATTGACTCGCACGACACGGTCAGATACACGCTTGAAGGGTTCAATGAGGCAGCCGAACGCGCCGCCATCGAGGCGTGGTTCACCGGCATCAGCGAGACCCACACCCAGCCGCTTGCGTTCACGCGTATCGGCGCGAACCCGGCAGTCGGGCATAGCGCGGTCCAGTTCAATCTACCCAAGGCAGCGAATGTTACCGTGCGCGTCTATTCGACTTCGGGCGCGCTCGTGCGGACGCTCTTCAACGGGCAGATGCCGGCTGGTGCGAACACGGTCAACTGGGACCTTCGGAATGACGCGGGCAGGACGGTCGGTAACGGCCTGTACCTGTATGAGCTGAACAGCGGCTCGCAACTCGCGCAAGCCCAGGTTTCGGTTTTCAGGTAGCGTCAGCGGTTCGATAGTGTCAGGCGAGGGCCGTTCCGGCCCTCGCCTTCTGTATCGGCACGGAGTGCGGGTCGGGAGAACTCCCTTTGAAGCTCGTTAGAAAGCTCGTTTCAGAGCTCGCCGGGAAGCACCGTAGAATGCATACTCGAAAGCTCACTTCATAGCATCTTCCATTGCTTAGCTCAAAGCTCCTTACATCGCATCGCGCATAGCTCATCTCAAAGCTCAGCGCATTGCTTCTCGCATCGCTTGCTGCAAAGCTCAGTCGAAAGCTCGCATCAAAGCTCCTCGAAAAGCTCAACTCAAAGCTCATTTCAAAGCTCGCTTGAAGGCTTCTTCAATCGCTCCTCAGAAGGCATGCCCCCAGGCGACCCCTATATGCGGATTTGCTGTCCTGTGCCTTGCCTCAACCGGTCGATAATACGACAGTTACGTCTCCTACTCGTTCATCGCTAATTCGTCAGTTCTTTTCTCCCTCCTCCGTTCGTCATCAGGCCTTTGGACTTCGCGCTCTCCTGGCGTGCGTTCACTGGTTCAGACACGAGAGGCCCGCGACATGGTGGCCGTCATCCACTGAACCGAGTTCCCGCCTTCCGCGTATGACTGGAGTGCGGCCCGAGTTTGGCCGACGGGCAGGGAACAGGTGAACCGGCGTGTCCGCCGCTTCGGCTTGCCAGAGCAGGGAATCAGCATCTACAAACGGTGCATCACCACCTGTAAGATGGCAGCTCAGTTCTGGGTATGCGGCAGCGGGGCTACGGCCTTTCCGAGAGAATGCGGTTCTCTAGTCGGCATCATGCGGTACTGACAGAGCCTACGCACGAGACCGGCTGCGGGTCAAAGCATTCTTGTCAGAATTGGGTGGCTGGAGGCCGCCCTGAACTCAGCCTTCGCAGCCTCATTGAAGGCGCGACTCATCACTGCACTCTACTCACGGCTGAACGCGGAAGTGAGCGAGGCGCTCACGGCCGCGTTGGGCCGGCCGCTGACCGCGACGTTGAAGTCCGGAGTCTACGCGGCGTTGGTCGCAACACTGATCGCGCTGCTGAGTGCCACGCTGAATCCGGCGCTCTGTCCGGCACTGAGACTCGCACTAAGTCCTTGATTGACGGCCACATTGAAATCCCCATTGTATGCGGCTCTGAATGCCGAAGTCACCCCCGGATTGACTCCCCCCGTTCCGATTCAAGTCCCGGCTCAGGTTGACTGCCAGCACCCCTCAACAGGGCGGAGCGGGCTTTTCCCGCCCCTACCCTGTCTACTGCCTACTGTCTACTGTCTACTTGCGGCTCACCTCGTCACTACCGCCTTCTTCACGTCTCGGAAGCCCGGCGCGTCGAGACGAAGGAAGTAGATTCCGGCAGGAAGAGCACCCGAAGGTAGCTTGGCCTCGTACCGGCCCGGCGCAACATCGCCTTCTCGAAGTGACCTGACCAGCCTGCCATTGGCATCGTACACGCCGAGGGACACGACCCTCACCCCTTCCCTCTCCCTCTGGGAGAGGGCGAGGGTGAGGGACGAAGGTACCTCGTAGCGCACCGTGAATGTTCCACGGACCGGATTCGGGGCGACGGAGAGCGACCAGCGGAGCGGCGTTTTCCGGGTTCCCTCCGCCACGCCGCCGCCG
This sequence comes from bacterium, assembly GCA_035505375.1. NCBI lineage: Bacteria > bacterium. Next base: position 31,912 of record DATJQV010000039.1, read on the forward strand.
ACGAAGGTGATGACGCTGTCGGAGATGTCGTACTGATGGCCCGGACTAAATAGGGGCACCTCCCTATTTTCTAACACCCTTGCCCGACGCCATCGCCAAGTGGAGGGTGCGCCAGTTGGATGAGGTCATCCTCACGGAGCTTCGGTTCAAGCTGGTAAACGTGCAGGCGTAGGGCGGCTTTCAGTAAACGGCTGACGGCTTGCGGCTGAAGGCACAGGCGTGCACCTCACACCAACGCTCTCCTCAAGCGAGGAGAGGAAGAGCGGAACGTCGGCGAGGAGCGCGTGTCGGTTGCAGTCTACGTGATCTGCAGTTGTCATTTCCGGGCGAAACCACTCCGTGCTCGGCGCCCCGCGGGAGCGAGCAGGGGTGCGCAACGCAGTGTAGGAGCGAGCGGGGCGACACTCCGTGTCATCTGGGCGATTTGCGGTTCATCGTCTCTTCGTACATTGTTCGTTCGTCCTGCGTCGATTCTGAATTCTGGTTTCCAGATTCTGCTCAATCCGGATCCTGAATCTGCGCCATCCGCGGGTGTCGCAGGAGAGATGCCTACACTTCGTCAGACTCCGGTCGGAATGACAGGGCGAGGCGACTGATTCGCGTCGGAATCCGTGTTCATCCGCGGTTGCGGTGCGGGCCTTGGCGCTCTTGGCGGTTTCACTTCAGCTTCGGGAAGTGACGGGTTGACTGTCCGAACGACGGTTCTAGAATTACAGCATGAGCGGCAAGATATGCGGCGTCCTTGTTCTGGCAGTGGCCGTCATCGTCGGATGCAGGAGCACGTCGTCGAAGACGACCGTGACGTTCTGGCACGCGATGGGCGGAGAGTCGGAGAAGACCCTGAAGGCGATGGTTGCCGAGTTCGAGAGCACGCACGTGAACATCCATGTCGAGCTGGTCGGCATGGGCAACTACGACGCGCTGTCGCAGAAGCTCATGGGCGCGGTCGCCGCAAAGAACACTCCCGTCATCGCGCAGATGTACGAGAATTGGACGACCCAATTGCACGCGGGGGGGGAACTGGTCTATCTCGACAGTTTCGTGCACGGCCCGAACGGCCTGAACGCGGAAGACCTCGCCGATATCTATCCGGCCCTGCTCGAGAACAACACCTGGGACGGCAAGCTGCTGACCCTGCCGTTCAACAAGAGCGTGCCGGTCTACTACTACAACGTGCCGATGTTCACCGCCGCCGGCTATCCCGAGTTTCCGAAGACGTGGCCGGAGTTCAGGGCTGCGGCCATCAAGCTTACGAAGCGCGACGCGGCCGGGAACGTGGTGACCTGGGGTGCCGCGGGCGGGACAGACATCTGGATATTCGGTTCGATGCTGGCCCAGCGCGGTGGACGATTTCTCGACCATGAGGACGGCGGTCCGTTGTTCAACAGTAAGGAAGGCGTTGAAGCGCTGCAGTTCCAGGTGGACATGGTGCTGAAGGACAAGGTCCAGAACACGGACGTGGGCCGGACCCCGATGGACGATTTCCTCGTCGGCAGGATGGCGACCTTGACCGGCAGTTCGACCTGGCGCGCTACTGTGGTGGACAAGGAGTCGTTCCCGGTCGGAATGGCGCCGGTGCCGACATGGGACAAATCGGCGGCAATCGTCTACGGGACGAACATCGGCATGTTCCGGCGGGCGACGCCCCAGCAGAAGGCCGCAGCGTGGACTTTCATCAAGTGGTTCACCAGTCCGGAGCAGCAGGTGGAGTGGTCGCTAGGCACGTGGTACGTTCCCATTCACCGGCGGTCTCTGGATGACCCCAGGATGAAGGAGCGGTTGGACAAGACGCCGGGGCTGCGGGCTGCCTATGCCCAGATGGACTGCGCCGTGTTTGAGCCGCGCGGGTTGAAGTGGCTTGCCGGCCGCATGGCACTGGTCGAGGAGCTTGAGCAGGCGATGCTCGGCGCCAAGACGCCGAAGCAGGCGTTGGACGACGCCGCGGCGCGCTACGGGCGCGGCTCGAAATAGCCGAAAGCCGCGTCTCGCGCAAGTCCGAAACACGAATTCCGAATGACGATTGAAACCCGAATCACGGACTAGTATTCGACCGAGTCGAGCAACAGGCCGCAGGCCGGAGCAGTCTGGAAGCGGGGAGAGGACTTGCCGGCCAGCGCGGCGCGAATGTCCTTCTGAGTCAGTCGGCCTGAGCCGTTCGCGGCCAGCGCGCCGACGATTCTTCTCACCATTTTGTAGAGAAACCGGTCGCCGGTAACCGTGATGGTTACCTCATCTCCGACCGCCTTCAGCCTGACCGTCTTGACAGTGCAGATGCCGCTCCCGCAAACGGGGACAGTCCCACGGAGCGCTTGCGTCGAACTCAGCGCGGGACAGTCCACGTTTTCGCGTTTTCGGCCCAACTGGCAGAAGGGCCGGAAGTCTCTCCGTCCCTCAAAGAGCCGGGCGGCCTTGAGCATGCGCTCGGCGTCGAGCGGGTAGCGATACTCCCACGCATGGCGGCGGCGCAGCGGAGACATCGCGCGCACGATTCCGTAGACATAGGTCTTGCGCTTCGCGGAGAAGCGGGCGTGGAAGTCAGCCGGGGCTTCTTCGACCGAGATGACATGGATGTCGCGGGGCAGGAAGTGATTCAGGGCCGCGCGCAGGCGCTCGAGATTGGCGAATGGCGATTGGGAAATGGCGATTGGCAAATGGAAGTTGGCGACGTAGGCCCGGGCCGACACGCCTGCGTCGGTCCGACCGCAGCCGCAAACCGTGACCTGCTTTCCGACTATCTTCGCCAGCGCTGATTCGATCTCGCCCTGAATCGTCGGCTGGCCGGGCTGGTACTGCCATCCGGCGTAGTTGGTGCCGTCGAACTCGACGGTCAGCTTCAGATTGGGCACAGGCAGGGCCGCAGGTTGAGGCTAAGGTTCAGGTTGAGGCCCAGAATGACCCATGTCCTGTCTTGACCTCAGCCTCGACCTTAGCCTGTTCTACTTGCGTTTCTTCAGGCACTTCATGCAGAAGCGGGCGTGGGGCACGATATCAAGACGGGCCTTCGGTACGGCCCCGCCGCAGGACACGCAGACCCCGTAGGTGCCGTTGGCGACCCGTTCCAGCGCATCCTCGATCTGGCGCAGCGTGTCGGTCTCGATGGTCTTGAAACGTGACGCCATCTCACGCTGGTAGTTCTCGGTGCCCTGATCGGCGGAATGGGTGCGGTGGGTGGAAAGGTCACCGGTCTTGTCCGGACCGGCGGCTTCCATCACCTCATCGGTTGCCCGGCCCTGTTTCAGCATCCGTTGTTTCTCGGCCAGCAGCGCCTTTTCGTACTTGCGCGTCTCGCGTTTGTTCATTATTCCCTCACTCTCTTGAGCGCCAGCTCGGCCGGTTCCCGGTTGATTCTCGCGCTCTCCCGGATGTCGGGTTCGGGCAGCGGCTCGTCGGACACGACCACGGCCAGGGTTTCGCGTCGGATGTATTCGTCGAACGCGTGCACGGCCGCAGCCAGGCGGGGCGAAGCCTGACAGTGGAGTAGAATGCGGTCGGTGACCTCGAACCCGGCTGACTTCCTAAGATTCTGGATCTTGTGAACGAGTTCCCGGACCAGGCCTTCGTTCTCCAGTTCCGCAGTCAGCGTCGTGCAGATGCCGACCGCGTGTTCCGGGTTCTCTTCGACCGTGTAGTCGCTCGGGAACTGCGCGCCCTTGTCGCCGAAACGGATGTCACGGACATTCAGTTCCTCCTTGATGGCGTCGGCGTGATGGAGGATTGCCTCTTTCTCGCCAGGGTCGTTCAGCCGGACCAGTACCGCCTGGAGCGGCTGGCGGACCTTGAGTTTCGACTTCTCGCGCGCGGCCCGGCCCAGCGAAACGACTGAGCGGACGAGGCCGACTTCTTTCTCCAGGTCAATATCAATGAGCGACGCGTCCGGTTCCGGGTACGCGGTGAGATGGACCGACTCGGGAATCGGGGCCCGATCCGGATTGTCAGACACTCCGGCCATGTCCCTCGGCCGGACAAGGTTCTGATACAGCTCCTCGGCGAGGAACGGCATGACCGGCGCGACCAACTTCGTGAGTGTGACGAGGCAGTCGTACAGCGTCCGATAGGCGGCCTGTTTGTCGGTGTCCGACGCCGACTTCCAGAAGCGGCGTCGACTCCGCCGCACGTACCAGACCGACAGGTCGTCGATGAACTCCTCGACCGCACGCGGCAGCGACGAAGGGTCGAAGTCGTCGAGCCGCTCACGCGCGAACTTCACGAGCGAGTTCAGGCGCGATAGTATCCAGCGGTCGAGGTGCGACAGCGCCTGCGGCTGGGCCGCGAGGGATTCCGGATTCACCCCGTCGATATTGGCATAGGTAACGAAGAAGCTGTACACGTTCCAGAGTGTGAGCAGCTTCCGGCGCACTTCGTCGCCGAGGGCATAGCCGAAGTTCAGGTTCTGGACCGGGTTCTGACGGCAGAACGCCCAGCGCATCACGTCCGCGCCCATGTGGTCAAAGGCCTCGTCGGTGTCGATGGCGTTGCCCCAGGACTTGTGCATGTCCCGGCCGTCCTCAGCTTTCATGGTGGCGTAGCCGAGGATGGTCTTGAACGGCGAGCATTTCTCAAGCACCGTGCTCATGGTCAGGATGGCGTAGAACCAGTTGCGGAACTGCCCCGGGAAGCTCTCGGTGATGAAGTCGAACGGGAACCAGTCCCGCCAGTAGGGGTGGTCGGTGAGGTAGTGCGTGGTCGAGAAGGGCACGATGCCGGCGTCGAGCCAGGGGTTGCCGACGTCCTTGATGCGCGCCACCGGCCTGCCGCACTTTCCACACTTGATCCGAATATCGTCCAGCCACGGCCGGTGCGGCGTGTTTCCCTCGAACCGCTCCCAGCCGGAGATGGCTCGGGACTTCAGCTCTTCCCGGGAGCCGATGACGTCGAACCAGCCGCACTCGCAGCGGAAGATGGGCAGGGCAAGCCCCCAGTAGCGCTTCTTCGAGATGCACCAGTCGGACATGTTGCTGAGCCAGTCCAACTCGCGCGCCATGCCGAACTCGGGAATCCAGCGCACCTGGCGGGCCGACTCCTTTGTCTCTTCGCGCAGGGAGTCCATCGCGACGAACCACTCATCGACCAGCCGGAAAACCAGTTCCTGACCGCACCGCCAGCAGACCGGGTAGCGGTGAGCGTAGTCCTCGACTCTGAACATCAGGCCCTTCTGTTCAAGGCTGTCGAACACCGGCCGGGCTGCTGCCTGCGCGTCCATGCCCTTGAGCCAGTCGAACTTGTCGGTGAAGGTCCCGTCCTCGCAGAGCGGTGCAATGACTGCGAGGTTGAACTCCTTACCGAGCAGGAAATCTTCCTTGCCGCAGCCGGGGGCGATATGGACGATGCCGGTTCCCTCGGCCGCGCTCACCTCATCCCATGGAATCACTCGGTGCTCGACGCCCTGCTGCGGTCCGAGCTCGTCGAACGGGCCGTCGTAGAGCAGGCCGACGAGTTTCTCGCCCTTGAGTTCCTCGACGGTCTCGGTCCCTTTGCCGAGAACGTTCAGCAGCGGCTTCGCCACGACGTAGATATCGCCGTCCTTGCGCGCGCGGACGTAGTCGAGTTCGGGGTGGACCGCGGCGGCGACGTTGGATGTGAGGGTCCAGGGCGTAGTTGTCCAAACCAGCAGGTATTCGCGCTCACGACCCTTGATCGGGAGGCGGAAGAAGACCGCCTTGTGGGTCAGTTCCCGGTAACCCTCGGTCGCGATTTCCTGGTCGGAGATGGCGGTTCCGCAGCGCGAGCACCACGGCATCACGTCGGTCCCTTCGTAGAGCAGCCCGCGCTCGTGGCACTTCTTCAGGAAGTGCCAGATGGAATAGTTGTTCTCCTCGGCCATGGTGAAGTAGGAGTTCTCCCAGTCCATCCACTGGCCGAGCCGGATCGACTGCTCGGTCTGGACCCGCGAGTACTTCCGCACCCGTTCCTTGCACTTCTCGACGAATCGGTCGATGCCAAATGCCTCGATATCCCGCTTCGACTTGAAACCCAGCTCCTTCTCGACTTCGACTTCGACCCAGAGGCCCTGGCAGTCGAAGCCGTTCTGGTAGCGCTGGTCATGGCCGAGCATGGCGTGGTAGCGCTGAAACACGTCCTTGTAGGTCCGGCCCCAGGCGTGGTGCACGCCCATCGGGTTGTTGGCGGTAATCGGGCCGTCGAGAAACTTGAACTTCGGCCGGCCGCGGTTGCGCTCAACCAGCTTGCCGAAGATGCCGTGGTCGGCCCAGAACTTGAGCATGCGCGGTTCGATTTCCCGATGGTCCGGCTGGCGAGGAACGGGTGTGAACATCAGGATTCCAGCGTTTCGGGATTCAAGGGGTCCAGTTCCCGGCACTCGGTCGCTCTGCCTGAGTTATTCACTGCGCCCGGCCCGTGTTGGTGGCGTCGTGCTGGTACATCGGCCAGACGGACTGGGCCGGGGCGTACTTGCCTGTTACGCACCATACGGCAAAGCCGTCGCCGACGTAGATGTTGCCGTCGGCGTCGAGCTTCGGTGCCGAAAGGGCATACTCGCTCGCCTGCGGTGAACCCGTACCCAGACCGCAGGCCCAGTGGTACGAACCATCGGGGTTGACCGCGTAGAGCGAGTCAACGTCCTGCGCCGCGATCCCCTTCTTCTCGGCCGCGACCAGCACGTAGACGTAGCCGTCGGCGGTGACGGCCGGCGTCGAAACGGTGCCGCGCATGACTGGCGAAAACGTCCAGACCAGGATGCCGTCAGTCCCGAGCTTGCTGAGCACGCCGCCGCCGCCGATATAGACGCTGCCGTCAGGACCGACTACGGGCCCCGAAGCGTCGGCCCCGATGGCGCTGGACCAGCCTCCGGTGCCGTTGGTCAGGTCGATGGATTGAAGCGTTCCCTCGATGGAGACTGCGTACATGACGTTCCGGCCGGCATCGATGGCGACCGGCTCGACCGACTGGGCACCCAGGCCGGCCGTCCACTTCTGATGGCCATCGGTCGGGTCGAGCGCGAAGACCGTACCGTCCGAGTTCACGGCGTAGACCGTGCCGTCGGTGCCGACCGCGAGCGCGGCATTGCCGCCTCCGTCGGCGAACGTCCAGAGCCTGACCCCGGTCGAGCTGTTGAGGGCCACGACCATCGAGTCGTCGGTCTGGAAGTAGGCCGTGCCGTCGGCCGCCAGCGCGCCGGTGGCATTGACTATCCCGACCGAGTCGCGCCACTTGACGGTGCCGTTCGGATTGAAGGCGTAGATGAATTCGTCCGCACAGCCGGCGAGGATTGTGCCATCAGTGGTGAGTGTGGGCGCAGCCCAGAAGTCGGCGTAGTCGGGAGAGGTGAACGCCCAGGCTATTGCGCCTGATGGTTTGCGGGCAACCAGGGCGCCGGGGGCGTTACAGGTCAGGTAGGCAGTGCCGTCGGAGCCGAGGGCCAATGTGTTGGAGGTGAAATCGGCCGAGTCGCCGCTCTGGGGGTCGACGAAGCCGGTTTGCCACGCGACCGCGCCTTCGGCTGTCACGCTGACTTTCAGCGGCGCCGACCAGCCCGATGCCTTCTGGCTGTTCTTGGCCCGCGACCTGATCTGGAACGAGCCGAGGCTGTCGTAGGAATGAGTATCCGCGAACGCCACTCCGCCATTCATGAGGTCCGACCATGCGGACTGGCGGCCGTCGCCCCAGTCGAACTGGTATGATATCTGAACACCGGACGGGTCGGTAGTCTGCGTGCTGCAGGCATGAACCGAGTGAAGTTCCCAAATGGCCGGTCCGTGGGGCACGTCGGGAACGAGCGGCGCCCTACCGCAGGCGCCGACCAGCAACGCGGCGAGGGCGATGATCAGAAACGGCAGGCGTCTTCCGGATTCCACGTTTCCTCCATGACTTAGTATTGGCCTGCGGCGGAAGGTCGTGAGGCCCGACGTTAGAGGCGGCATTGACCTCTGCAGGCAAGTTACAAGGATACCCAGGAAGCGGCCACTGTCAATTGAGGGGCGCGCGAGCAGGGCCATTCTACCCCGCGAGAGCGGAGTCCGCCGTCTCCCCGCGCCCCGGCGAAAAAAGTCGGGCCCTCCGAAGAGGGCCCGCGCAGTCCAAGGGAGTCCTACTTGCTGCCCGCCGAGCCGGTGTTGCTGAGGTTCCTTTGCCACTTGGGCCAGGGGGCCGACGCGTCGAGCGGGCCCGCGGTGTAGCCGGCCACGCAGTAGACCGCGTCGATGCCGACCACGATTATGTTGCCCGTGCTCGTAATCGACGGATCCGGGTTGTTGCCGGTCAACCCGGCGATTCTCGCCCGGCGGTGGTGGAAGGCGGCGGTTCCGCCCAGGTAGCTGGAGCAGTCACACTTCCAGATAAGAGTGCCGTCGGCCTGGTTCATGCAGTACAACACGTCGTTGCCGTCCTGGGCGTACACGTAGCCGTTGGCCGCGACGATGGGCGCGGTTTCGAACCCGATGCCCGGGCAAAGCGAGTCATGCCAGTTCACGGTGCCGGTCGAAGGATTGATGGAATAGAACGTGCCTTCGTGGGAGCCGACAAAGAGCGCCGACTGGCCGAGAACCGGCCGGTCACCAATGTCGTTGAGCCTGGCAGACCACTTCACGTGGCCGCTGTCCGGGTCGATCGCATACACGTACGGGGAGTCCGAGCCGCAGTAGATCGTCTTGTCGCTGCCGATGATGATACCATTGACCTCGCCGTAGGGTATCAGATGCGAGCGCCAGATGGGCGAACTGATGCCCTTGTCGAACTTCGTCAGGTAGCCGGAGTCGGTGCCGACGAGGACATTGCCGTCCGCGTCCACTACCGGGGCGTCGACCACATTCGCGTTGAGGCCGTACTTACCCGCCATGCCGGCAGACGAGCCGTTGTCGGTGAAGTGATACAGGTTGTGGTCCTCGCGGCCGATGTAGATGTCGCTCCCGCTCAACGCCGGTGCACCCCACTCGTCATTCTTGTTGGTATCTTGCCAGGTCCAGGCCGTACCAAAGCTGCTGAGCGAGATGGCGTAGAGGGTCGTGTCGTCATCGCCGACGATGATGTGCCCGCTGGCGTTGAGCCCGGGGTCGCTCACGAATTCGGCGTTGGCTCCCTCTACCGTAGATGCGCTCCGCTTGATGGCCTTGTTGCCGGCTTTGATGGCATAGAACTTCTGCTCGCCCGTGCAGCAGCCGAGAATCAACTCGTCGGTGCCGTCGTTGGCTACGATTATGGTCGAGCTCATGGACGCTTGTTCGGTGGGGCTCTGCCATGACCACAGCACGCCGCCCGACGTCGTGACCGGAATCCGTATCGTGTCGGGTTTGGACTTCGAGCCTTTCCAGTCCTGAACCCAGACTACGACTATCGCCGCCGAGTCGACATTCGTGAAGGTGTCGCTGACCGCGAACTGACCGGGTGAGGACGAGAGCCCGGTGGTGGTTTTCCCATTCGGCCACTTCACGATGGCCCGGACGCTGTCGTAGTCGGGGTCCGAACCGAAGACCACGAAGTTCGTCATGGCGCCCTTTACCGCGAGGTACGGGCGTTGCACCGAGTCAACTATCGGCCGCTGATTGAGGATGACCTTGACTGACTTGGGCTGAGAGAAACCCGAAGCCTTGGAGGGGTCCGCATCAAGGATCGCCTGCGCCTTCACGTCGAAGGTGCCGGCCGTGCTCCAGACGTGGTCCACTTCCGCGGTTTCCGCGGACGCGTGGCTGACGTCGTCGGTGTCGGTCGAGTCGGTCCAGTTCACTACGTAGCGGACATTGCCGCCCGCCGTGGTCGTGAGACTGCACGGATAGGTGGCGAAGGTCCAGGTCGAATCCGGGCCCCACACGCTCGGAGTAGCCGGCGGCTTCTTGCAGCCGGTCATGCACAAGACAACCGCAAGTACAAGGACTGCTGCCGACGTCTTTCTCCAACTCACGCGAACCTCCTTCGGGCTGGTCAGTCCGAACTACCGGGTGACAATCGGGCCGCCAAAGACCCCGATTGCGGGCAGGCGGCAACTTCCTCCCTTGCCGTCCTCAAAGTAGTAGTAGTAGGTGTGCAAGGCCTCCAGGAACTCGCCGTTTACGTATGAATAGAGCCCGTTGTAGGCGCTGCCGGTGATGAGGTGCATCGCGTGCGGGATGTTGTCAACGTAGATCAGCGCCGTGACCGGGGTGTCGAAATCGACGTCGTTGTAGTGGACGAGGAAACCGTAGTGGGTGTGCATCCCGCCCGTAGCCGGCTCGACTCCCTGGTCGATGAGCGTCGGCGGCGTATTCCCCGCGGCGGCGATTTCCGGGCCGCGGATGAAGCCGGCTTCCGGAAGGGCGGCGCAGTCGCCGTCACCGTCCTTCGCCATGAAGTAATAGGCGTGCTGTCCTTCGGGCAGCATTGCCCGGTAGACGTAGGTGCCGTTGACCTGCGTGCCGGCATGGAGCTTCATGTCGTGCGGGATACCGTCGACGAACACCTTCACCGCCATGGGCGGCTTGCAGACATCGGGGTCCTGATAATGGACCGTGTAGGTGTAGAAGTTGCGTTCCGAGCCATTGTCGAAGTACACGCCGCCGTCGGTGAGGATCGGCAGGCGGTTCATCGGCTTGGTCGTGCCGACGGACGGGCCGTTGTACGCGCCGTAGCGGGGGAACCGCTCGCTCGCACCACGCGTGTCCTCGGTGTAGAAGCTGTACGTATGTTCGCCCGGAGGAAGAGTCAGCCGGGCCCGATAGGTGCCGTTGGCCGGAGCGCCGTGGACGCGGACCATCGGGTAGGCGACGTTGTCAACATAGACTTCCACCTTGGCGGGAAGGTCGCCGTCCGGGTCATGATACATGACCGTGGCGACGTATACGGTTTTCGCCGTTCCCTTCATAGGTGACATCGTCGGTTGGCACAAGCAGGGCTTCGCATTGCCCGGAGCGGCCAGCGACGGGGCGGCGAGGGCCAGTACCAAGAGAACAACTGAAGCTGCGGCAAAAGCATAGTGCTTTGTGCGCATTCTTCCTCCTTTTTTCATAGTGCGGGTATTATAGGTTTCTCGGTTTTGTGTGTCAAGGGAAGCGCCCCCTGACCGTGGCGCGAACACACGGAAGCAACGATGGTTGCGAATGATAGAAGCACGGGCATCCGGCCGCGGCGCGCCGCCGGATGCGCGGCACCTGCGGCCCAGCGGCGACCTGAAAGCTGGAACACCACCTTCATCTTACATCCCCTTATGTTCCTGTCAACAAGGCAGTTGCGCCCCAGACCCGAGACAGGACCGACAATGGAGGCCATGGAGGGTGAGGAGTCGGGCGCAGGCCGGGGTCCCGGCTCGTACCAGCGGCGCTCTCTTTGCGCTCAGCGGTTCAATGCCGGCTCCGGGGTTGCGGCGATGGCGACAGGCGAGACGATGCCGAACTTCCGGCCGGCGGCCGGCGGTTTGACTCTGAGGGGGCAAGGTGTATCATGGTCGCGTGAACAGAGCGGTGGTTCTTGTTCTTCTGGCTGCACTCACGGTCGGACCGGCAACCCAGCTTGGCCGGCGGCAGGACGAGCCTGAGTGGCGCGGGCCACTGAACTGGGGCCATGGGGCCGGCCTGCCCCCGTTGCGCACGCCTGCCCGCATGCCCGTCTGGGTTTCACTGCGGCCCAACCCGTCCCACATTTTCGTCGTAGACAGCATGCCGGCGCCGGATTCTAATGCGGTCTTTCACGAAGGCCTAGACTCGCTCCTCTCGCTCATGGCCGAGAACGGCGCCTCCCTCTATCGCTCTGCCAAGCACCTGCCCTGGTGCGATACCGCCGGGCTCATCGCCAGGAACGACGTCGTTCTTCTCAAGGTGAATACCGCCTACCCGGAAAGGGGGATGACCAACACCGATGTGCTCAAAGGGCTCATCGCCCGGATTGTGGCCCATCCCGACACCTTTGTCGGAGAGATAGAACTGGTCGACAACGGGCAAGGTCACACTTGCTGGACGTATGCATCCAACAACGCCGAGCGCCAGTCCCAGACCATGCAGAGCGTGGTCGACCTGTTTGCCGGACAGGGGTATCGCGTTGGGGACTACGACTGGAGCGCGATCGGCCACGGCGACAGCGCGCGCTGGGTCAGCGAGTTCGACCGGGGCGACACGGTATCAGGCTATGTCCACGAAGATACGTCCGGCATGACCTACCCCAAGTTCGTGACATCCTTCGGCACCAGCATCTCGACCCGGCTTGGGGTATGGGACGGCAACGCGTACCACCCCGAACGCTTGAAGCTCATCAACCTGCCGGTGCTCAAGTCCCACACGGGCATGGGCGTCACCGCGGCGGTCAAGAACTACGTCGGGTTCCTCTCCTATGCGGTCACCGGGCCTGGGCCGATGCACGACAGCGCGATGTCGCACGGCTTGCTTGGGGTCGAACTCGGCAAGGCCCGCTTCCCGGACCTGAACATCATTGACGCGACGTGGGCCTGCGCCGAGATTGCCACCGGCCCAAGCGCGCCCTATGGCTTATGCACGCGCCTGAACACCCTCGTCGCCTCACGGGACCCAATTGCGGCGGACTACTACGCGGGCAGGTACGTGCTCAAGCCGGCAAGCTGGTGGAGCGGCCGGGCCTGGGTCCACGACTACGCCCGGATGGACCCTGAAAGTCCCGACACCGAGAACCCGGGCAACGGCACGTTGTATTCCGACTCGACTCCGTGTCACGGCACGCCGTACAACGCCTTCCACCAGATGCTCGCCTCGACCTGTGCCAGGATGCTTGGTTACGGAAGACCGGTGACGATGGACACCTTGCAGATGACCATCCACGTGCACCATCTTGGGATAACAGAGGAAGAGGGTAGAAACCTGCCTGCTGCCGGGCGTCTGCTCGTGATTCCGAACCCGGCAACCGGCGGAATCTGGGTTCGCTGTCGACTGGAGAAACCCGGCGCGGTTCGGCTGAGCGTGGTCTCCGCGGACGGCCGAGTAGTCGACGCCATAGCCATTGGAGTTACTGCGGCGGGCGAGCACAGTATCAACCTCGACCGGCATCTCCCTGCCGGTACGTACCTGCTCTCTCTGGTAACTCCCACCGGCCGACTCTCTCAGCAAGTCGTCGTTCCCGGCCGCTACTGAGCTTCGCGCTAGCGATGGCGCAACCTCACCCTTCCCTCCCCCTTAAGGGGGAGGGAATAGAAGGGAGGGGGCGGAGCGTTCGATTACTTGTGCGGAAGCATGGCGGTTTGACAGTCCTGCGTCGTGGTGTATGATGGTCGCGTGAACAGACCGGTGGCTGTTCTGCTCGGAACGGTCCTGGCCGTCGTCGCGCTGGCTGGAGTGCCCGAGTTCAAGCGGTACCAGACCATGCAGGAATCCCTGCGCTGCCTGCCGCCCAACATCCGGTCGTACTGCATGGAGAAGGCCGGGTTCGGGATGTGGCCGGCAGCGCGGTCCCAGTCGGAGTCGTCGGGACTATCTCTCGTTGGAAAGTGGGGCGCTGGTCCGAGCTATCGCGTGACAGGCCGTGACTCGATTGTGTATCTCTCTCGCGGCAGCGAGGTCGTGGTCATCAACTACGCGGACACCGCCCATCCCCGCGTACTCAACTACATTGAGGCACCGGGCCTCGTGGCTAAGTCAATCCTGGTCGGGAACCGCCTCTATGTCTCCTCGGGCTACATCGAGACCTTCGACGTCTCTAACCCGGCCAATCCGGTCAAGCTTGGGAGCGTGCTCGTTCGTGCCCCGGCTATAGACGCTGTTGATACGCTCGTCTACACGCTGTATCGGGACTCGTTCAGGATATTCAACTTCTCCGACCCGGCTCACCCGCAGCTTATAGGGGCCTGTCGCGACTCGGGCTACGACCTCTCGGTCTGCAATGGTTATGCCTACCTTGGTGACCGCTGGGGACTCTATGTGCTCGATGTCGCCATCCCGACAAGTCCGCACCGTATCGCCGCCTGGGGCTCTGACATCATCAGCGTGAAAGCAAGAGGCAACATCTGCTGTGCGACGCTCGCCAACTCCAACGACCCGGCGTACCTCAAGTTCTATATCCTCGACACGAGGAACCCCGCATCCATCGCGCCTCTCGGCTCCTTGGATAGCTGTGGCGGGTACGACATGTATCTCGAAGACTCGTTGGCATTCATCTCCGGCTACTACACGGGCGGGCATGAGTTTGAGATACTCGACATCGCCGACTCGACTCAGCCATCGCCGATAGGGACGTGTCTGACTCCCGGCGATGGCTTTGGAGTTTGGACGCTGAAGCCCCTGCGCCGCTCCTTTGTCGCGGACTACTACGCTGGGCTGACGGTCATCGACGTGTCAGTGCCGACGTCGCCCGTGCTAGATACCACGATACTCACGGCGGGAGCGAGTGTGGATGTCGCCGTGCAGGGCAACCTTGCGTGCGTCGCGAACGACGGGTATGGGATGGTGCTGCTCGACATCAGCGTTCCTAGCCGCCCGGTGCAGATTGGAGTCCTGGACAGCACGACGCAGATAGTCACACGGGCTGTTGCTGTGAGAGATAGCTTCGCGTACCTGGGGTTCGGGCCGTCGTTGGGCGACCTCCACACTGTCGATATCTCTGACCCTGCCCACCCGCTCTCGGCCGGCGGTGTCAACCTGTTCAACGAGCCGGATGCCATTGTGCTCCGTGACAGCTTCGTCTATTGCGCAGAGGTAAGGCGCTTCGAGGTCGTCAACGTCGCCCGGCCGAGACAGCCGGTGCTGGTAGGAAGCTGCGTAACCGGGGACGCGACCTTCGCGAGTCTCTGTGTTCAGGAAACGCTGGCGTACGTCGGCAACTACGTCGGCGACATTGTCAACGTCCGAAGTCCCGCAAACCCGCAGGTCGTCGGGCAGTTCGGGCTCGGTTGCAGTATCTCCGTCAGAGACACGTTTGCGTTCTTGGCGACAGGAGATCCTACGCTCCTGGTCTACAGCGTGGCCGATCCGACTCAGCCTCGGCTGATAGATTCCGTCGATGTAGGAGCGAACACGCTGTATTGGGTAGAGGCAGTCGGTTCACTGCTGTACGTTGGCAATGATGACGGTGTAAGGGTCGTGGACGCCCGCGATGTTCATAACATGCGGGTCCGTGGCTACGCGACGGCTCCAGACGCAGCAGGAAGGTTGCGCTACGCGTCGCCGTATCTCTATGCCGCGTGCGGTGAGACCGGGGTCTGCGTCTACGAGTCAACGCAGGTCGCCGTCGCCGAGCCTAAGCAGTTCGCGGGAGAGCAGGCGCGGAAGGGGGCGAGCGTTGTCAGGGGAGTGCTCATGATAGGAGACCGGGGACAGAAGACGGGAGAACGGGCGGAACTGCTCGATGCGAGCGGGCGGAAGGTGATGAACCTGAGAGCCGGCGCGAATGATGTGCGGGCGCTGGCACCGGGCGTGTACTTTGTGAGAGAAGCACAAGCCCAAGCACAAGCTGTCACGAAGGTCGTCCTGACCGAATAGGCCCGTGCGGCGCGGAGCCGCCACTGCGTCAGCAAAGTCGCCGCCTTTCAGGAAAAGCGAGAGCTTCGCTCCCGTGCTCCAAATCCGTCCCCATCAAATAGGGACGCTACCCATTTTCGGCCAATCTGCAGATAAGTCTCGGAAACGGAGCGCGTTATGCTCTGGGATAGGCGAAAGCAGACGCTATGGGAGTCGCCTTGGGAACCGTTCCGGGAACGGTTCGGGGGGTGGTTCGCAGGGCGACAGCGACGGTGATTCCCAACATGGTTCTGGCGGGCGTATTCAGGGCGACCTGCAGCGCGACCTCGACCGTGATTTTCCCCGCGACTTGCAGGGGCATCTCCGGGAGCTTCTGCATGGCGACTCTGAAAGTGGTTTGCTGGGGGACGTTCGGCGTGACTCTCGGAGCGACTTTGAGGGCGGTTCGGGGCGGGACTTCCAGGGCGATTCTCGTAGGGACCGGCAGGGTGAAGCTCCATCCATCTCAGCGCGCGTCGGCCAAAGCGGGGACAGTCCCTGCGGGCGTCAAATGGGGACAGTCCCGCAGCGCGTAGGACGCGCAAGTCAAAGGCCAAAAGGCAAGAGCCAAGAGCCAAAGGTGTCGCAACCGGAAACGGGGACAGGTGCGCGGAGCGCTTGCGTCGGACGTGCCCGGGGCACCGTAGGAACGAGCAGCGCGGTGCAGTCCCCATTTGGGCGGTACGGTCCACGTCTTCGCGGGCATGACCCCGCCGGTCATGTCCTGCCGGCTGGCTTACCGCCGGGCGCGGAGGGCTTCGAGGTGGGCTTTGGCCTCGGGCGCGTTCTTGTGGAAACCGGAGAGAGTGGCGCAGCCGTAGTCGCCGCAGTCGGCGCAGGTGGCGACTTTGCGGCCGGTAGCGCATTTCCGGATCTCGCACATCGAGCAGTAGGCGTTTTGAGCGCCGTCGCCGGTACAGCCGGCGCAGTTGACTTGTTCCGGCTTGAATTCATGGCCGAACGACTTGGACCATTCGGCGGCAGTCTTCTCGCGCAGGGCGGCATCGTTCGTTCGCGTGGCAATCTGCGCCGGGCAGGCGTTGCAGTCGATTCCGCAAAAGGCAATCATCTCAGGCATTAGGCCTCCTTGGTTTGGTGTGAACGAGAATAGCCGGCACAGGGGCGGGGTCAAGACGCGTTGCGGATGGGCGAAGTCAGAAGCTAGAACCTAGAGGCTAGAAGCTAGAGGTCGGAAGCCAAAAGGCAGAGCGGCGGACGGGCGAAGTCAGAAGCGAGAGGCGAGAAGCAAGAGGCTAGGAGCTAGAGGTCAAGAGGCAAGAGTCAAGACCACAGACGGCGAATCTGGAAGCGAGAAGCAACTCGGTCGGGCTTGCTGTCGAATCGTGGATGCGTAGACTCGTGGCCGGCCCCAAGGAAGAAACTAGACCCGGAGGTCTTATGAAGAGAATCACATTTCTTGTTGCTCTGGTTGCGGTCGTCGCGTCGGCCCAGACTCGGCGCTGGCTTTGGCTGGAGCCGACCGGCGACGTGGGCCGCTGGCTGTACGACCAGGGCGGCGGCAACATGGTGGTGATGGGCACGGAGCGTGCGACCGGCAAGGCGCTGCTGCATGGCCTGTCGACCGGCGGGGTGAGCACGTGGCATACCACCGTTGACAGCATCCATGACCCGGTGCTGGGCATCGGCGCGGGCGGCCGGCTGTTTGTGGCCGGGCATTTTCCCTCGCCTTACGACGAGAACGCGGTGATGACCGCCCTGACCGCCGCCGGCGGCTTCCGCTGGTCCGCGCTGTATGACGGGCCGGGCCTCGGCGACGACGAGGCGTTCCAGCAGGTCATCGAAGGGTCGCAGGGCACGGTCTTTGCCGCCGGCTACGTCACCCCGACCACCAACAAGGACATCGGCGTGTTCGCGTTTGACGGGACCGACGGCAGGCTGATGGACACGATGTTTTACGACGGGCCCGACCACGGCGCAGACGAGCCGGTCGACATGGTGTGCAGCGCCGCGGGCGACGTCTACGTGCTCGGGTCGACGTACTTTGGCGGCAATGTCGACTGGGTCGTGCTGCAGTGGAACGGCACCGGCGGGTCCGGGTGGACCGCGACCTTCAACGACTCGGGCAACGGCGACGACTACCCGGCGGCGCTGGCGGTCAGCGCGGCAGGGAATATCTACTCGACCGGGATCGGCCAGCCGAGCTACAACAACAACGATATGGTCGTAGTCAGCATGCAGGCGGCGAGCGGGCACGAGAACTGGGTTTACCATTACCACAACGGCGGCAGCACTTCTCTGGGCCGCGACGTCGTGGTGGGCACCGACGGCAACATCTACGCAGTGGGCGAGGCCAGCGACTCCAGCGGGTTTTCGAGCCTGGTCGTGGTGTCACTCACGCCGGGAGGGACCGAGCGCTGGCGCTACCGGTACGCACCGCGCCCGATGGTCACCGCGATGGCGTCGGCGATTGCCTGGGGCGGCGACGGCAACATCTATGCTTTCGGCTCGGCCAAGAACACGAGCTACAACTGGGACATGCTGGTCACGAGCCTGACTCCGGACGGCAGTCAGCGCTGGGCCTACACCGAAGACGGAGGCTACGACGACTATGTCTTCCGCGGCCTGTACGGGGCCGACGGCAACATCTACGCGGCAGGCAGAGTTGACACCGCGAGCCAGACGGCGCGGATGGCCGTGCTGAGTCTGAATCCGGTCTCGGGCATCGAGGAAGGCGGACGGCCCACGGTTAGCGGCTCACGGCCGGCGGCGACGGTCGCGCGCGGGGTGCTGATGCTCGGGGCCGTAGACAGTAGACAGAACACAGGATGCAGGGCGGAATTGCTAGACGCAGCGGGACGGAAGGTAGCCGAACTACACCCGGGCGCGAATGACGTGAGCCGGCTCGCGCCGGGCGCTTACATATTGAGAACCGGGACTTCAACCACGCGCGTTCTCGTGGTGAAGTAGGTTCCGCAGCATTGAACCAGAAGGGCGGCCAAGGGGCCGCCCTTTGAGTTTGAGGGCCAACGGCGCAGAACCGGGTGGGGCGAGCAGGCTATCTAATAGAGTGTGAAACCTGATAACAGGCGGGAATTACCACCGGACGACTTTCTATTCACCTCTGTGGACACGGCCGAGACTCAGGCCGCCGGAGCTTCAATCTGCCCGGAGGACGCGCTGCTGGATTCACACTCTCAGGCGGTGACCAAGGTTGTCGAGCAGGTGAGCCCTTCGGTCGTCAACATCACCGTCAGCAAGGGACGGCCGACCCGGTACAACCCCGAGGGGCAGGGCACCGGTTCCGGCTTCGTCTTCACGCCCGACGGCTACATCATGACCAACAGCCACGTGGTCCACGGCGCGTCGGAAATCGAGGTCGTGTTGGTGGACGGTCGCCGGTTCCAGGCCCGGTTGATTGGAGACGACCCGGGCACTGACCTTGCGGTCATTCGAATCACCGCCCCGGACCTGCAGGCGGTCAGGCTGGGCGATTCGCGCTACCTCAAACCAGGCCAGTTGGTCATCGCTATCGGCAATCCCTACGGGTTCCAGTGTTCGGTTACCGCCGGTGTGGTCAGCGCGCTCGGGCGTTCGCTGCGCTCGATTTCGGGTCGTCTGATAGACGATGTGATTCAGACCGATGCCGCGTTGAATCCCGGCAACTCGGGCGGGCCGTTGGTCACCGCCTGCGGCGACGTCGTGGGCGTGAACACGGCAATCGTGATGGCGGCGCAGGGCATCTGCTTCGCGATACCTTCGAGCACTGCCCGCCAGGTGGCCGTGCCGCTGATTCGCACGGGACACATCCGGCGCGCCTACGTTGGACTCGGCGGGCAGAATATCAACCTGCCGCGCCGGCTGGTGCGGTATCACGGACTGGCTGCGGAGAGCGGAGTGCTCATCATCCAGGTTGAGCCGAACAGCCCGGCCCACAAGGCCCGTGTGCTCGATCGCGACCTGCTGGTTGAATACGATGACCGGCCAATCACCGGAATTGATGACCTGCGCCGGATGCTGACCGAGCAGCGCATCGGCGCCAGGACCCGGATGGTTGTTATCCGAGGGCCGGACAAGCTCGTAATCGAAGTAATCCCGGAAGAATCTCCACAGCCGTCCTGACGCCGTTCCGCAGGGCGGCGCGGGCGAGCGGAGCAGGACCTATCGGGCCAATGCGGCCTGGTGGTGCACGACCAGCTTGTTGGTGGTCGTGTGCGTGCCGGCCTGAAGTCGTAAGAGGTAGACGCCGGCGGGGAATGACGAGGTGCGAAGGTCGAATGACGAAGCGCGGACGGCGCGGGAATCAATCAGTCGACCGCAGGCATTGTAGATAGCGACCCGGCTGCAGTTTCCTGCTTGTTGAGACGAGGAGAAGCTGAGGCGGACAGTGGCGTCGCACGGATTCGGAACCGCTGACAGCCTGCAGCCTGGAGATTGCGGTTTGAGGTTCTCCTCAATCCCACTGCCGACGTGGTGCTTGATACGGAGCGCAGGGTCGCCGAACAAGGTCCAGAGAACCGCCGGGCCGTAGATGGTGTCGTTGGTCGGATTGCCGGCGATAACGGAGCACTTGGCGGCGAAGAACGCCCGGCCGAGGCAGTGTTCGCTATCCTTGAACATGGTGTTCAAGAATTCCTTGTACAGGAGCTGGCTGGTCGTCGTAACGCCGCAAGGGCAGTAGGCTACATTCGCAATCGAGCCGCCATTGGGCGCTTCCAGCAGGTACTCACTCATCGCACCCCAACTGGGGTTGTCAAAGTAGCCGTCGGTTCAGCCGCGGTCGAGTACGACCGGCAGCGCGCCGGAGTTGGTGAGCGAGTCGACGTCGGTGTATGAGAAGAGCGTCTTCGAGCCGACCCACGACGGCGGCTGGGAACCGTGCGCACTGTGACAGACGAGCGACACGCCCTGATTGAAGCCCGCGACAGTCTTGTGCCGCAGGAACGCGCTCGACCCGTCGGATTCCTCGACGACGTAACATGAGTCGCCATTCGGCTTGAAATAGAGCGATTCGAGCTCGACGCCGTCGGGCGCGCGGTCATCCGAGGAAACGAACATCGTCGTGTGGGTCCAGAGGCCGGTGTCGGGCGAGGTCTCGTACCCGACGATCTTCGTGACCAGCGATTCGGCGTCGCCGAGCGTGTTCACCGGCAGCCGGCCGATGAAGACGTCGGGGATGGAATCCGCGCCGGACAGGGTCGCATACCAGTTGTCCGCACCATGCTCGGTCAGACCGTCGGCATAGTCGTAGCTGAACTTGGGGAACAGCTTGACCGGGACAAAGTCATCGTGAGTCGAGTCGCGACAGGCATCACCAACCAGCAGCACAAACTCGGGCCGCGGGTTCCAGTGCGCGTAGACCTGTTCCATGAACGCGCGGATGCGGTCGGTGCGTGCTCCAGTGGGGAACGTCGAGTAGATGAGATTTACCTCGGCCATCTTTACATCGTGGCCGAGGCTTTCGCGCAGGGCGCAGAGCGGGTAGAGCGCGCTGGTGAAGTCGGGATGGGTTATGACGAGGTAGTCCGCGCCGTTGGTCTGCAGAGACTCGGGCGTGGTTATGAGATAGCCGGCCGCAAGGGGAACGACCAGGGCCACGAGCGCCAGCGCGCAGCGGCAAGAGGAACAAGACCGATGGGGCCGATAGAGCCTATGCAGTAAGACCTACCTCTGCACGACCAGCTTGCGAGTGGTCATGAACGTGCCTGCTTTGAAGCGGAGCAGGTACACGCCGGCGCTGGCCTTGCGACCATGCAAGTCGTTGCCGTCCCAGGCTGCGTCATACCAGCCCGGATTCTGGTTGCCAGCCACGATTCTCCGGACGAGCGTACCGGCGGTGGTGTAGACTGAGAGATCGACAGTTGCCGACTTAGGCAGTCCGTAGCGAATGCTGGTCCGGCCGATTGTAGGATTAGGCACAACCCGGTCGAGGCCGAACATGGCGGGTACGCCGTGGCCTTCCTCGATGCCAAAGGACGAACTGACCACGACCGATGTCGCAGCGACGTCGTTCGACGGGTCCTGGTCGGTGGCGAGCCCGGTGCTGCACTTCACCGCGTAGGTGCCGGCAGGGTTCGCGACCCAGTTCTTGAACGCCAGCGTCTCGGAGATACCGGCGGCCAGCGTTTTGGTCATTGTGTCGGTGTAGCTTGTCCCGATGGTCAGCCGGGTGAGGAACGTTTCCTGTGACGTGCCGAAGTTGCTCACCACCGCTTTGGGCGTCACGACCGCGCCGGTATCAACGGTGTCGGTCGGCGCGATTATGGCCGTCGCGCCGACATCGTGCGTCCAGGCAGCGGCTGCGACATCACCGGTGATGGTCCACGCGAAGCTCTGATTGCGCGCGGTCTTCACGTTGTGGGCGCTGACACGGATGGTCCAGACCCCGGTATCGGGCGCGTTGACGCGCACGCACTCTTCGGTGTTCACGGAGTCGCGCCCGGTCGGGTTGGGCGTAGACTGCCCGCTGGTGTACTTGTTCCCCTTGTAGACTATGCCGCCGTGCGACGTCACGGTGAGGTCGAGGTCGTTGACCAGCGTCGGGTTGGCATTCGGCGCCGCGGCGGTGTCGGTCCAGGCCAGGCAGATCCGCAGCGGCATCGCCGTGGCCACGTGGAACTGCCGTGTCTCATACTCGCCGGTGGCGATGCCGAATGTGTCGTCAATGATTATGAGCTTGCGCGTGTCGCCGGTGAAATAGAGGACTGATTCGGCGTCGATGCGGCCCCAGCCGGCATCGGTACTCGGTATTGTGATGGAGTTGATATTGGGGTCGGCTGAGGCAATTGCCATGGAGCGGAGCAGGGCGGACGAGATGTAGGTAATCCGGTTGGCCGGGACCGGGCTGCCGGTCGGGTAGTAGCCTTCCTGCAGGTAGCAGCGCATCAGGCCGACCGTGCCGTTGGCGGCAGGTGTGGCCATTGACGTACCGGACATCGTGGTGTAGTCGTTCGTGCCGGTATTGAGCATCGAGTTGATGTCGATGCCGGGAGCGTCCACGTTCGGCTTGATACGGCCGTCCTGAGATGGGCCGCGGCTAGAGAAGTCGGCCAGGCTCTCCGCCTGCGTGCCTCTGCCGGTCGCGCCGATGGTGAGGACGTCCTTGGCAAGTGCCGGGTTGCTGATAGTTCTGGTGCCGTATTGGCCGTAGTTCCCGGCTGCGAGGATGTTCATGAAGTCCTTGTGCACCCAGCAGTACGCATCGGTCGAGGCATCCTGAAGGAGATAGTTGCCGGTGAAGTTGCCCCAGCCCCACGAGCCGGAGTGCTGCTTGATGGGCCGGAGCGAATCGGGCAGGCCGCGGCCGAGGTAGACAGTGTCCCACAACGGCGTGATGTCGGTGCCACCGACGAGGTTGCCGCTGGCATCGCTTATGTCGGTGAAGTAGAACCGCGCATCCTTGGCCATGCCGTCGTAGTAGCTCGAGTCGCCGTTGACCGAATCGTTGCCGCAGACTGTGCAGGCGACGTGGCTGCCGTGGTACTCGTTCTCGCCCGGGTCAGCGCCCTCGTAGAGTTTGTAAGCAACGATCTTGCGGTGCGTAGGCCAGATGCCGGGCGGGGTAATCGGCAGGTTCGGGTCACGGAACATGTTGTGCCCGGTATTCACGCCGGTGTCAGTCGTCGAGAGGATGATGTGCTGGCCGCGCACGCCGTGACGCCAGACCGGCCGGGCGGCCATGCTCGTGTCGGGTGGTTCGGACGAGCGCCATCCCTCCTGCATGACCCACTGGCTGCTGTTGTTGCAGAGTGTCGGCGCCGACCATTCCTGCATCCAACAGGTCTGCGGAAGCTGGGCCAATGACGCGATATCAGTGCCAGCAAGCGTGGCGGTGATGGTGATGCCGAAACTCGATGTCTGCACGTCATTCACCGTTCCACCCAGCGCGGCAATCTCCGCCTTCACCGGTGCCGGGTCGGCACCGGGCATGACCATGATGACGACCTTGGTCCGGCTTGGGACACGATCCGAAACTCCAGGAGAGTTTCGGTCATGTCCCAAGCCCAACAGCCCGGACTCCAGCTTGTAGGCCGGCTGGAACAGGCCGACCCAGTGTACCATCGGCAGCGACGCGACGTACGCCCGCTGGTCGGGACTGAGCAACGCCAGCACCGCGTAATGCGGTAGGTAGCCGAACGTCTTGATGCCGGCGCGGTCGAGCTCGCTGAACCACTGGCGCAGGAGCGGGCCGTTGAACTGCACGATGTAATACTCGCTCTGGCCGGCGGGCGCATTGAGCTTGAGGCCGGCCGGCAAAGCGGGCTCCCCGGTGCGGGTGTCGATGGTGATGCCGTTGGCGAAGGAGATGGAGTTCACCTCGTCGCCGGCGGTGGGCGTGAACCGATGCACCGCGCCCATGTTGTAGATGGCCGGGCGTGCAGCCGCCAGCCCGACGGCCAGAATCAGACAAAGAACGACTGACTGCAGGCCTTTCACAGGACCTCCTTGGGAGCAGGACCTACCGGACGCATAGGACCCATGAGCAGCTATCGCTGTACGACAAGCTTGTGCGTTGTCATCAACGTGCCGGCTTCGAGTCGAATCAGGTACACTCCGGCGCTGACCCTGCGGCCGTGGGAGTCGTTGCCGTCCCAGGCGGCTTCATGCCAGCCCGGATTCTGGTTGCCCGCCGCGATTCTGTGCACCAGCGTCCCGGCGGTCGAATAGACTGAGATATCGACGGCCGCAAATCTGGGCAGTCCGTAGCGGATGCTGGTCCGACCGCTCGTAGGGTTGGGCACGACTCGGTCGAGGCTGAACGCGGCGGGCAGGCTCAGGGCTTCCGCGATACCGCCGGACGCGTCGAATCCGCCGGTCGCGGTCCACGCGAAGGTCTGCTTTCGCGCGGTCTTCACGTTGTGGCCGCTGACACGGAGGGTCCACGTCCCGGTGTCGGGCACATTCACGCGCGCACACTCCTCGGAGTTGATCGAGTCGCGGTTGGTCGGGTTGGGCGTTGACTGCCCGCTGGTGTATTTGTTGCCCTTGAAGACCGTTCCGGTCGGCGAGGTCAGGGTGAGGTCGAGGTCATTGACCAGCGTCGGGTTGGCATTCGGAGCGGCCGCCGTGTCGGTCCAGGCCAGGCAGACGCGCAGCGGCATCGCCGACGCCACGTGGAACTGCATCTCCTTGTATTCGCCGGTCGCCACGCCGAAGGTGTCGTCGATGATGATAAGCTTGCGGGAGTCACCGGTGAAGTAGAGGACCGACTCGGCGTCGATGCGGCCCCAGCCGATGTTGCTGTCGGGCACCGTGTAGGAGCCGATGTTGGGGTCGGCCGAGGCTATGGCCATCGAGCGGAGGAGGGCAGATGAGATGTAGGTAATCCGGTTAGCCGGCATCGCGCTGCCGGTCGGGTAGTAGCCTTCCGACAGGTAGCAGCGCATCAGGCCGACGGTGCCGTTGGCGGTGGGCGTAGCCATTGACGTGCCGGACATCTCGTAATAGTCGTTCGTACCTGTGTTCATGGCCGAGTAGATGGTGTCACCGGGCGCCATCACGTCCGGTTTGATGCGGCCATCCTGGGCCGGGCCAAGGCTGGAGAAGTCCGCGATTGCGTTGGAGAAGACGCTGTGCACGGTCGCGCCGATAGTGAGGACGTTCTTGGCAAGCGACGGGTTGCCGATGGTCCTGAAGCCGTATTGGCCCTCGTTGCCGGCCGCGAAGATGTTCATGAAGTCTTTGTGCGCCCAGCAGTAGGCGTCGGTCGAAGCATCCTGAATCAGATAGGTGCCATTGTAGTTGCCCCAGCGCCACGAACCGGAATGCTGCTTGATGGGCCGGAGCGAGTCGGGCAGGCCGCGACCGAGATAGACGGTGTCCCACAGCGCGGTGAAGTCAGTGCCGATTACGAAGTTGCCGCTGGCGTCGGTCACGTCGGTGAAGTAGAACCGCGCGTCCTTTGCCATGCCGTCGTAGTAGCTCGAGTCGCCGTTGACCGAATCGTTGCCGCAGACCGTGCAGGCTACGTGGCTGCCGTGGTACTGGCTCTCGTACGCGTCGGCCCCCTGGAATTCCTTGTAGGCGACCAGCTTGCGGTGGTCGGGCCAGATGCCAGGCGGAGTAATCGGCAGGCTCGGGTCGCGGAACATGTTGTGGCCGGTATTCAAGCCGGTGTCGGTCGTCGAGAGAATCAGGTGCTGGCCGCGGACGCCGTGGGCCCAGACCGGCCGGGCCGCCAGGCTGGTGTCGTCGGGCGCTGATGAGCGCCACCCCTCTTGCATGACCCATTGGCTGCTGTTGTTGCACACGGTCGGCGCCGACCATTCCTGCATCCAGTAGGTCTCGGGAACCTGCGCCACGGCCGCAATGTCAGCGCCGGCGAGCGTCGCGGTGATGGTGACGCCGAAGCTCGATGTGCTCACATCATTCACGGTGCCGCCCAGCGTGGCAATCTCTGTCTGCACCGGTGCCGGGTCAGCACCGGGCATGACCATGATGACGACCTTGTGGGTGCCGGTCGCTGCCAGCAGTCCGGACTCCAGCTTGTAGGCCGGCTGGAACAGGCCAACCCAGTGTACCATCGGCAGCGACGCGACATAAGCCCGCTGGTCGGGACTCAGCCGGGCCAGAACCGCGTACTGCGGCAAATAGCCGAACGTCTTGATGCCCGCGCGGTCCAGGTCGCGGAACCACTGGCGCAGGAACGGGCCGCTGAACTGCACGATGCAATACGCGCTCTGACCGGCGGCCGCATTGAGCCTGAGACCGGCCGGCAAAGCCGGCTCGCTCGTGCGGGTGTCAATGGTGATGCCGTTGGCGAAGGAGATTGAGTTCACCTCGTCGCCGGCGGTGGGCGTGAACCGATGCACCGCGCCCATGTTGTAGATGGCCGGGCGTGCAGCCGCCAGCCCGACGGCCAGAATCAGACAAAGAACGAATGACTGCAGATTCCTCAAGAGACCTCCTTAATGTGGGTCAGTTTCAGCGACATGCGAGAACGACAATTGTAAAGTCTAGGAACACGTCAATCCGGGTCAAGTGCCGTCGTGTGGCGCAGTCAGGCGGCGTCAGGCGGTGTCGGGTAAGATAACCTGAGGCCGCTTGACGCCGACCCGGAGCTGGGTCGTGCCGTCGAGCAGTGCAAGCTCGCCTTCGTGCTCGGCAAGGCTCGCGCGGATGTCATCGGGCAGCCGCTGCTCGCCAAACCTCTCGAGGACGACGATAGTGAATGGTGGGCAGGGTTCGATGACCTCCTGGAGATTGACGCCGGCGCAGATGATTCCGGCTGCCTTTCGCTCTTTCACCTGTGAGAGTGTCACAGCGTCGACGAAGTCACGGACCACGATCTTGCCGGGCGCTACCTCCGAATGAGTCAGTTCGCCGGATACCTCTCCGCCCGAGCCCCAGACGCCCGATATCGTGGTTCCTTCACACGCCAGGACGCAGCCGCGGTCGGACACCTCCTGTACGACTCCGGGCAGCCAGGCTTTGACCTCGAGTTCCTCAAGCAACGGCTCAATCAGCACGATTCCAAAGTGCTTGTCGATGCGGTTGACCTTGCCGCGGACCGGTGAGGCCACGAATCTGAATGCACCTTTGGGGATAGCGGCAAGCCACTGACCACGGTCTACTTCGTCACCTGGGTTGACTCTCAGGTAGGGGCCGAGCTCGTCCGGCTCGACGTCAAGCTCCTTGGCGGCCTGAACTGCGGTGAACTCGCGCGCTGCCTCCGGTCTTTCGCGTACGAACAGGGTTCCTCCGGGCAGGAGTTTCTCAATTCTGCCTGCAACCGGTGACCGGAAGGTCTTGCCGGTCAGGCGGTGCGAAGTGCGGGCGACGACATCGCCGATATCTACATTGTCGCCGATATGCTTGACCAGATACTGTTCGACTCCGGCTGCCGGTACCTCGAGCGCCTCCGCGACGGAAAGAAAGAAGGGCCGCAGGAACTGACGCACGCTGCGCGCCACCAGCGTGTCCGTGCTTACCGCCTGGCCGGGGCTTACGAACACGTGACCGGGAATGGCAAGCTCCCGACGCAGGCGGACGTTGCCTCTCGTCACGGTTGGAGCGGACTCGGGTTCCTCGGCGCGGGCAGGCGGCACGTACCCGACCGGCATCTTCCGGTGCGCGCGGTCGAGTCTCACGATCCCCAGTTTCTGCGCTAGCTCGACCGCAAGCTTCGGGTTGACCTCAGCGAGAACCCCCAGGTGCGGGAACATGAACTCGCTGTCCACGGCCAGTTCCACGTTCGGGGCCGGTGACAAGGAGTCGAGCAGCACCGCCGTGGCCGCGTCACGAGGCGAATGGGAGAGAATTCCGCCACTGCCGATGAGCATGTCGCATTGAGTGTCCGTGAATGGTGTCGCCGGACGCGGCGGGACGCGCGGGCCCTTGAGCAGTTCGTCCAGGTCCTCGCGTACCGGACCGGTCTCGCGCTTCGCGCCGTCACGCAGTTTCAGGTGCTGGCGCACCGCCTCTCTAATAGCCACCACGGCCGAAGCCCATTCCGAGAGCATCTCGTCCGGCGTCCGTGCCAGCCCGGTTGGGTGGATGTGCTTGTTGCCGATGAGATTCCACATTTCGGTGTCGGTCAGGTGCGGATGATAGAGCTGGCGGATTGGGGTAATGCCCGCGAGTTCGGCGACGTTCAGGACACTGTAGCTCAAACCGAGGTTCGCGCTGACCGTGCGGAACACGTCATCGCTGCGGGCAGTGAACACGTCCGTCGTGGCGCCGCCGATGTCCACCGCCATGATTCTGTGGTGGGTTGCGATCGAGAGAAGCTTGAGAATTGAGCCGAATGCGGCCGGCGTCGGCATGATCGGTGCGGCCACCCACTGCTTCAGCTTCTCGTACCCCGGGGCCTGAGACATCACGTGCTCCATGAAGAGTTCATGGATCATGGTCCGCGCCGGTTCGAGATTCTCGCAGTCCAGCTCGGGCCGCACGTTGGGCACGGCCCGGAACATGAACTGGTCGCCGAGCGCCTGACGGACGTGGTCGGTAGCGTGAATGTTGCCGGCGTAGATGACCGGCATGCGGGCGGCCGGATTCAGCTTGGGGTGCAGCCCGGCCTCGACCAGCAACTCGGCGAGAAACACCGGGGTGGAGATGTTGTCGCCGTCGAACCCGCCCGCGACCAGCACCATGTCCGGGCGTAGACGTTTCAGGTCCTCGATCTTGCGGTACGGTGTCCGGCCGTCATCCATCGAGATGACCTCGAGGACGATAGCGCCGGCGCCAAGGGCGGCGCGATGGGCCGTGCCGGCGGTCATGCTGTAGACCAGGCCGGTGACGACCATGGCAAGCCCGCCGCCGGCACTCGACGTCGTGAGGTAGGGGATTGCCGGTTCATCATCGTGCACGAGCGTGTGTCCGCTCAGACGTTCCAGCCCGCGCAGCGCCTGGAGCACGCCGACCGTTACGTCTTCGTGCGGCTTCTCAACAGTGGTCGGGGTTTCGTAGCGGAAGCAGCGCCAGGCACCGGCTTCGCGGCAGAAGAGCAGCGCTTTGGTGGTGGTACTGCCGACATCCGTGATGCAGAACTCGGATGGGTCGAGCGGGAAAGACATTCTGGGCATCAAAACCTCCGTTTCAGTATCGGCCGGCCGCCACGGAATTGTCGAGCTCCGATTGGCCTGGAATCGTCAATTACCTCAGGCCAACGGCTGATGGTTGTCGGGCTGGCCGACTGCCAGCAGCCCGAACTGCCCCAGCAGACCGGTCACCTCCGAACGTATGATATCCCGCACGCGACGGTACTCCTCTATGCCTTTGCCGTACGGGTCGGGGACATCCCAGCGAATCTCCTTTGCGCCGGGAACCATCGGGCAGGTGACGGTGCAGCCCATCGCGACCATGTAGTCGTACCCGGGACCGGGCACGTCCCGGAACCCCTTGGGGTGCATGGCGGAGATGTCGATGCCGATTTCCTTCATGACCTCGATTGCGTGCGGGGAGACACTTTCGGCGGGTTTTGAGCCGGCACTCACGCAGTCAACTTCCGGGCCGAGCACGCGGCAGAAGGCCTCGGCCATCTGACTCCGGCACGAGTTCCCCACACAGGCGAAGAGGATTCTCACTACTTCTCTCACTTTCTCCTTCTCGCTTGAGAAGAGAGGGCACCGAGATTCAACCGGGTCGCACGGCCATCGCTTGCTTGACCCTCAAGGGCTCGCCGCTTCTCTTGCGCAGCCAAGGTCAGGGCGAGGTCAGCGCTTTGCTCCAAAGCGGCCGCTGTTCCCGATATCGTGGTGGAACTTGGGCCAGGACGAGCCGGCGAGCGTGCCCTTCCCCTTGAGCGCGTAGAGGTAGCCGTCCCAGCCGACAAAGTAGACCGTTCCATCCGGACCGATCGTCGGAGCAGACTCAATGCAGGAACCGGTCGGGTACTTATATAGCGGCGTGCTGTCGGAACCCAGTGCGTACAGGGTGTCGTCGTCGGACCCGAAGTAGATGGTTCCGTTTGAGCTGACGGCCGGTGACGAGATTACGCCGCCGCCGGTCGCGTACCGCCACTTGATGGTTCCGGAGGGGTTCACCGCGTACAACAGCTTGTCGGTCGAACCGACGTAGATGGTGCCGTCGGGTCCAATTGAGGGCGAGGCCTCGACCTGACCGCTGGTCAGCACGGTCCACTTGAGGCTGCTGTCGGGGTTGAGAGCGTACAGCGAGCCGTCGAACGAGCCGAAGTATATCGTGCCGTCGGTTGCGACCGCCGGGGATGAATGGACGTGGCCGCCGGTCAGGTAGCGCCACTTTAGTGCGCCGCTTGCGGTCAGCGCGTAGAGGTAGTTATCATAGCAACCGACATAGACCGAGCCGTCAGGCCCGATCGCCGGCGAGGAGTAGATGAAATCTCCGCCGGGGTAGGCCCACTTCACAGAGCCGGCCGTGTCCAGTGCATAGATGTTGCTGTCTTTCGAGCCGAAGACAATGGTGCCGTCGGCCGTGATGGCCGGGGATGATGGGATTTCGCCGTGTGTACGGTAGGTCCACTTGAGGGCGCCGTCGGGCCTGACGGCATACAGATTGAAGTCGGTGGAACCGAAGTAAATTGTCCCGTCCGCGGCGATGGCCGGGGACGACCGTATCGGCCCCCCGGTTGTGAAGGTCCACTTGAGCGCACCGTCCTTCTTCACCGCGTACAGGTTGCCGTCCTGCGAGCCGACGTAGATGGTGCTGTCAGGGCCGATGGCCGGCGAGGACACGTTGCTCGACGTCACTCCGCCTTTGATCTGGGTGCGCCAGAGCCGCAGCGTGTCCCCGGCATTGACGACCTGTACCGCGTGCGCGTCGGACCAACCGGAGAGATTGAGCTTGCGGTCCCGTGCCTGAGCGGCGACATTGTTGCTCCCGATCGCGGACCACGTGTGGTCCATCGCCACCGATTCGCTGGCTGGGACCAGGGAACTCCAGTCGGAGGTGTCGTTGTAGCCCCAGGCGAAGCGGATAGACACACTGTCGATGTACGGGTCGGTCGCGATCGTCTTGAAAGTGTAGGCCCTGTCCTTCAGGCAGGAGTCCGGTCCGACCGGAACGGACGGTGCGCGGTATCCTACTCGTATCGCGAGCGCCTCAGACCAGCCGGAGGTGTTGAGTTTCTGGTCCCTGGCCTGAGCGGTGACCTGACAGTTTCCCGTGTCCGGCCACGTGTGGGTCAGCGCGATTACATCTCCGCCTGCAAACCACGCCGACCAGTCGCTGGTATCTGAGTTGCCCCAATTGAAGCGGACGGCCACGCTGTCGCCTTCGGGGTCGGTCGCGATCGTTGAGAACGCGTAGTTCGTGCCCCTGACGCAGAGCGGGGGACCGGTAGGAATTGCCGGCGCGGACGGCGGACGATTCTTGCAGGAGGCTACCATCAGCAACAGAACGGCAGAAAAGAGAATCAGTGCGCTACGGGTTTCTGACATCGACGACTCCTTGGACTTGGTGCATTACCAGTCTTATCTCCTGGCTAAGATAATACAGCATCAGCCCTGATGTCAAGCCGGGCCGACCGTCGCACGCCTCCTGGGCAGGACGAAGACCGGCGCGGGGCCGTCACTGACGGCGGGAGCCGGGTTTGGCCATGAGCCATTCCCAGACCTGTGACCCAAGTCCCTTGTCCGGCTTCGACCCGGACGACGCGTCGTCTCCACGCGACCCCGGCAACCGAAGCTGGACGACGTCGGCATGCTGGCCCGGGGACGGCCGCCTCCCACCGTCCAGTCCCGGCGGGAACTTGCCGCGGTTCTCCCGGTAAAGTATATAGGCATACGTTATGAAGAGACCGCTGGGGGAGACTTCAAAACTACCCTCGTAGAGGAACATGATTGCCACCAGCTCGTCGTCGAAAACCGAAACTCGCCGGTCGAGCTTCAGAAAGTCCATGACCTCACGGTACTGCAGGTCAACCAGCCCCCTGATGTAGGCGGAACCGGCCCGGCTGGTCTGGAATTTCCCTATCTTCCGGGTCGCCTTCTGCCGCTCCGCGGCGGTGCGCAGCGAACCCACGAACTCGTTGTACTTCCGGAGGACGCGGTTGACCAGTTCGGGGTCGTAGTACCTGCTCTCCACCTGCGTCCGGGGCGGAGCCGCGGGCGGCGCTGCGCGCGGCTTGACCACGGCCGGGTGCTGGCGGTCCCAGAGCTGCCGCCGGGCCGGGTCACTGAGCAACTCGTACGCGGCATTGATGTCCTGCATCAGTCTGGTTGACGAGCGGTACTTCTCCGGGTCGGTGGCGAAGAGGTCCTGATGGTTCCGCTTGGCCAGTCCAATGTAGGTCTTGCGGATTTCGGCGGGAGTCGCGCCGGGCGCCACGCCCAGGGTCTTGTAGGGATCCTTACGGTCGAACGTCGAGTCGAGGGAGTTTTTCACTTGCCCTCAGGAAGGGAACGG
Organism: bacterium; assembly: GCA_035505375.1. Lineage (NCBI taxonomy): Bacteria > bacterium. The sequence continues at coordinate 64,068 of DATJQV010000039.1, forward strand.
GCTGCGGACATCGGCCTGAGTCTAGAAAAAGGGCAGAAGCTTGTCAAACACGCGGGCATGACCGCCTTCGGCTTGCAGCTCCGATTTCAACGATAGACGACGGACGCGCTGTCGGGCCGCTGAGGCCAAGAACGACGAACCATCTCGCCGTGTGAATAATCACCTGCCGTTCCCCGACTCGCCGACGCGGCTACGACAGATTCCGGTCGCTAGAGCATGCCGGTCGTGAACAGCATCCGGCCTTCAAGCGCAGACAACGCCTCCGGGCTGAGCCTCCCAAGACGGCGGACAAGACGGGACTTGTCCAGCGCCCGCATCTGGTGGCAAAGCGCGACCGAGTCATCGGTCAGCCCGCCTTCAGTTCTGCGTATCAGGAGACACGTAGGTAACGCAGCCCTCCTCAGATTCGTAGTCAGAGGTATGCAGAGAACGGTGCTGGTGATCTCGCTCACCGCGTCGGCCTGAAACAAGATGACCGGCCGCGTGCCGGCCTGCTCAGTGCCGCGAGTAGGGTCCAGATTCGCGAACCACACCTCGCCTCGGGCAGGCATCAACCGACGTCTTCCCGCTTGAGCCCTGCCGTGTAGTCGGCCAGACCTTCCTCGGCGATCTGCCGGTCTTCGGCCGCCGACTCGCGGTATTGCTCGGCCGCCTTAGCGCGGTCGAACACGACCGGTGTGTCATACCGAGACCGGAACCTGAGGAAAGCGAGGAACTCCTCGACCTCCCTCACCTGCGATTCGTCCAACTCCTCAATCTCCCGCAGCAATTGCTCTCTGGCTGTCATCAGTTGCTCCTGTCAGACTCAGATTCTATCGGCAGTCGAGGCGCGGTCAATGCAGCACCATCAGCCCCGTCAGCCGTGGCCCCACAAGCTGGTCTACAAACTGGAACACCTGTGCTTCTCGATGCCTCTCATCTCCGATTCCGACGATGGACGATGGACGCACTGTCCGACAGAGGCCGCTGAGGCCGGGCAGCGATGCGCTGTCAGACAGGGGCTGCCGGAGCCAACGACCCTCGCCGTGTCAATAGTCATTTACTGTGCCCCCCCCGAATTCCTGACGCATCAAGAGTCTTTTGTCACGTCTCCGGAATTACCACGTCTCCGGGATTACGCAGGCACTGCATGATCCGTTCTGTCTGGTACGACGTAGGTCGTCCCGTCCCTAGGCACAGGTGGTACAAACATTCCAGGTCCTGTTCCCCGGGCCTCTGATCTCTAGGCACGAGCCCTAACCGCTTGAAGGCAACGCTGGCAATTCGGGCCGCAGGGGGCACGAAGGGCAAACACAGAGGCAGCACTCCCATTGGCCGCGCAGTAGCGGAGTTCACCATCGATGCTACCGCATACAAGGCAAGGGAGACCGTGATCAGGTCTTTGGAGAGAATCCCAGGTAGAATCGCCTCAAGAAGTTCCATATGAAGAGGACTTTTGCGCGCGACTTCGCTCAGGCGTCGCTTCAATTCGCTTCGCAGCTGTACGTTGAGTGGAAGGTAGCAGAGTTCGCGAAAGGCTCGACGCCGCTCGGGAGAACGCACGAAGTGTAGGTACCGTTTCTCATTCGTGATGGGGGTCAGGCTGTAGATCACTTCGACGACTTCATCGAGGTTCACGCACCGAGCCCGGTCTTTCCCAACGGGGATGGTCGGGAGGTCCAGGCTTACGCCCATCCGCGCGAGGTCCTGCACGAATACTGCATACACCGGGTCCATGGAAGTCGTGCTAGCCCCGCTCTCCTTAATCGCCTCTTGGTGATCAAGGATATCGCGGAGGATCGACTTCTCAGGACGCCGGCCGCGTTCCGCCTCACTCACGATTGCTCTTCTCAATATCCTGGGCGGAAGGCGGCCTGTAGTGAAAAGGGCTCGCAACCTTCGCACAAGCTTGTGGCGATCGGGGCCTTCAAGTCGCTCCTCTGCAAGTTTCCACCCTTGGTCTTCTTCGGCGATTATCACTCGGCGGTTGACAAGGTCCTTGTGTGTCTTGTCATACTCGGCGATCTTCATTATCTCAGTGTCGAAGTTCTTATCCCATGATCGCGCGGGTTCCCAATTGTGGTGTTGTCTGAAGCTCTTGTCCATGAGCCAGTCCCGCCTGGCCATGACCTTCAGGGGACCATCCTCTTGCTCCAGTAGTCGAAGGAAGCCCTTCGGGCTGAGTAGGCTTCGGTTGTCGTCGAAGGCCTTCTTTATCAAGGGATAGACAGGGCCCCATGCGACCGTGCTGGAGGAAACGGTAAGGAGTGCGGCAAGCTGAGCAGGACCTTCTTCCCCGAACTCGTTGGTTAGATGGAATGCACGGGCAGTGGACTTCAAGGTTCGGTCTGCACTCTCCGCCACTGAATCTCTCTTTAGCATTGCTGGGTCACTCCTTGCGCCTTCATGGGCTGGATTCTAAGACCGGATGAACGGAAGTCCATGCCCGCTAGCTGTCGGCCGCAGGCTGTTAGCCGTCGGCTCAGCCGTGTCAATAATCATTTACTGTCCACCGAATCCCGTTCATGGTTCTCCATTGTGCTGCTGGGGCTTCGGAATGCCGACGAACATTGGCGAAGCATAGATCATCCGCGTGCTGGCATCGACAGATTTCACTGTGGCGAGGCCCGCGAACCTACCCCAGCCTTCTTTGAAGGTCGAAAAAGATGTCGTCGTAGTGACCCAGCGAGGATCAATGGACAAATGTAGTGTGTTCGGCCCTAGCCTGGCGTGGACGCATGGGTCACGGGCGACATCTCCCCGCATCTTGAACTTGCCGGTGCGGAAGTCATCTAGGTAAGGAAAGTGCTTCGTACGGAAGCTACACGAGAAGCTGCACGACGTTCCGACGAGGGCGGCGCTTGGCGTGAGACCAGCGCTGAAGGTGATCGCCGCCGGAGCGAGTTCGCTGACAACGCGTTCGAATACCACAAGCGGCCTAGCAAGCTCTATGCCTAGGTCATGGAGGCAGGACATCCTAGGTATGACGTCCGGATCAATGATAACACCACCGACAGCCGCCAGCATCGCTAGCCTTGGTACGTTCACGTAGTAGAGTTGTTCGACGTTGCATCGCCAAGCTCTGCCGATCGAAAGACGCGAGCTGACCCAATTCTCGTGATCGGCTTTCATCTTTCTTAGGTCATCAGCTGTGTAATGTGAGGTAGGTAGGTCCACAAGCGCGTGGTGACTTGGGCAAAGGAGCAGCAAGTTCTCATAGCCGTTCAACTTCTCAGCAGGATAATCACTCGACCATCTTGGGCCACCTTCCCTCCGAGCGATGATGTGGCAGATGTTGCCAACATTGGCGCCAGGTAGCTCGTCGGTCAAGTCTACAGGGCAGTCGGGGAACGCGCATTTGCCGTTTGACCGAGACCAGAGCCGAGCAAGATCCCACCGTCGGTAATCCAAAGACTGATTCTCTACTTCTCGCTGTCTTCTTTGCGTCTGATGGCGTGTCCGACGTGCGCGAGAAGTGCGCTACAGTGCAGCATCGTGGCCTCGGCATCGGCCCTGTCGAAGTACTCAGGACCACCAAGATGATGGGTAGAGATGCTGGTCAGGTTCCAGATCGCAGTTGCAGTTCCATGCATAGAAGCGCGTTTAGATTCGGATAGCTGTTGGCTCAGATGCTGCTCAAGCGTCCTCGCCAGCTTCTGGCCGAAGCCGGGCTTGTCCAGCCCGCTTAGGTCCGGCTTCAATACGATCAGGATCGATTCTAGCGACTTGCGGCAGTGCGACATGACCTTCTCATAGTCGGCATCCAGATAGTAGGCTCGGGCTTGTGCTAGCTCTGCCACGGCTCCGGCGAAGACCTCGGGAGCATGCTTGGCAGGCACCGGCACCTCCAGCAGTTGGATGCGGCCATGGCCGAAACCTGCCAGCACTCTGTTTGTCCAAGTCGAATGGGGTATAGTGAATTCGAGCTGCACAAACGCAGACTCGTAACTAGTGACGAAGGGCTGCGGGCCCTCAGGCTTACCGATATCAAGGTCATGGCTCAGCGCGACCGTGAACCTCAGGTCGCACCGTGCCTTTACGTCACCTCCGGCCCTGACCTTCTCGATTTGCTCTAGTTCCAGTCGGTCCAACGGGAAGTGCGCGCTGAATTCCGTCTCGTAGTCGTGAGCTCGTACGTTGGTCACACGTAAGTCGCAATGGCCCTCGACCGCAGCGGCGCCGATATACAGACTGCCATCGGCAGACAAGATGGTGTAGGAAGCTCCGGTCTTCCCAAGTGGACGCAGTGCGGTCTTGAAGGGGATGGATAGCACGGGATGAGCGGGGCCGCCTATCCCAGTCAGGTGCTCCAACGCAACGACAACCTTATTCTTGGCTTCTCCGCCTACTTGAAGAACATCAAATGACATAGTGCTCCCTTCACGTGATACTTGCTGTTGGAATCCAGACGTTGCCAAGGTATCTGTCGAGTGCGTTCAGATGGACAACTAGCGGGCTTCGGAGAAACAGCCGATAACTGTTCGTAATAGGAGGAGGCAGGTCGAATGCAGAAGTGAGGAGTTTCGCTAAAGCGTCGCCAGCGCCCAGAGAGCAGGCAACGAGCTTGGAGACCAGGTAGAACAGCGAACCGATTTCATTCGGTAGCAGTGCGGCGTTGTAGGCAACATCAGCAGACAGGTAATCGTGAAAGCATATGAACGGTGGTCGGTCGGTGCCTATGCCGGGCCCTCTGTCGGTAACATAGACCGTCTCTGCCGTTTTGCCATGGTGGTAGATGTCGTTTCTTAGTTTCCGGCAGCCCGCGAAGGGTTGCTGGATGTCAGCAAGAAACGTGGCCATCACCCGTGGCAATCCTCGTTCCTCAACTAGGACCTCTATGCCTCTGTCCAACACTTTGCCGAGGCTGTTCGGCAGCCGAGGTTTCCTGCAGGCATCCAAGACGTCGTTCAGCACATCGTACAGAAGTCCGTAGAACGAGAGCGTCAGTCCCATGAAGTACTCAGTTTCAGTGACATAGAACTTAGACGTCTCGTACCGGCCGGCCTGACCCCGCTGGTGCCATTCGAAGTACATCAAGAACTTGGCGAGCACACACGCCATGTTGATGATGTCGCACTCCATGGCCCGGAGTGAGTGAACCACTCTGCGGATCGTCAGCTGATTGGCCAGAAGGTGCAGTAACTCTACGTGGCAGTCGGTCGATGTATCTACGCACGTCTTGCTCCAATACACTCCTTCAACGGGCTTGCCCTCAAACATTCCCATCTTGCCATTGCCGACCGGGACGTAGACCTGGAACTTCCGCTGATCTTCGAGATAGACAGCCCCACTGTACACCGACCTACCATGGGTTACGGCGTTCTCAACGAAGCGGAGCCGCTCTAACTCAGTGCGGGGGATTGTGAAGTCGGCCTGCTGGTCGATGACCTGCTTCACTGGCGCCCCTCGATCGCTCGGACTTCCTCTTCCCTCAGTTCGTACAGCTCGTACACAAGCTGGTCTATCCGCTCATCCGTGGCTGTCATCTGGCGTTGGATGGATTCCTGCTCATGCGGCGTCTTGGCCTGGGGCAAGTCCCTGTGCAGCTTCAGCATTGTTTCGACTGGCTCGACCATCCCATCGGGCCGCGCTAGGCAGAGAGCAGTAGGACATCACCGGCGCCACTCAAACGTAGTTGTGTTCACAAACAGGTCTTTCATCTCGCAGTTCTCGCGGATGGAGTCTGCCAAACGTGCTAGCGCTGATTCCATCTTAGCGATGTTCTCAAGCGCCTGACTTCGCAATTGCTGAAGGTCGGATCTCTTCTGCAGATCGAACGTCTGTGTTTGTATGACACCCTTCTTCTCCAGATCGGCATAACAGTCGGACTCGGGCATGAACTCACGAACCTGCTTGCCCAACTCGGGGAGCGTACGGCGTAGCTTCGGCACGCGTACTCTGTTCTGGTCGAGTACGTCACACCAGAGGCCAAGCGCGACAAACTTGCTGCCAAGGACATCACAGAGTTCCGACCCAGTTCCGGGGTCAAAGATTCTCAGATGGTACACGATCCCCCAGAGATTGCCCGAGAAATTGTCTAGAGCCTCCGCTTGACGCTTGATCGCGAAGGCTATGCCCTTGGCGTCATCACGCTCCTCCATGGCCTCCTCAATTTTCTTCACAACGAACCTTGCTCCCTTCAACATTTCCCGAAGAGAAAGGTAGAGCTCATACATCCGCATGGGGCCTGGCTTGTCTCGTTTGACGTGAGCGTTAGATACCACTATGTCTATGACCTTCGAGACCATCAAGCTCAGTAATTCCATCATCGTGCCACCTCCTGTATGGGCTTCACTGACGACCTTCGGCCCATGCCCCATTGGGGTCTCCCGGACGATCGGCGCATTCTCGGGTCAACGAATCGCACCTTCCACAATCTTGACCTGCTCTTCCGTCAGCCCGTATAACTCATGCACCAGCGCGTCGATGGACTTGTCGGTGGCGGCGATGGTGCGTTTGAGGGATTCATGTTCGTGCGGGGTCTTGGCCTTGGGCAACTGCTTGTGCAAGTCGAGCATCCGCTCCACCAGTTCGACCATCTTGTCATGCCGTGCTCTCCCGCCGCCACGAAATCAGGAAGTGCCTGGCTGTCTTGCCGATGAGAACGATGCGCGCTTTCAGTCCTGCACATCGATGTTGCTCTCGCATAGCTCGCCGAGAAACGACCTGAATGTCTGTATGACAAAGGGCACGAAGGTAGAGTCCAGTTCAACCGTGCCAAATACACCTGCCCTGATACAACCGGGCCGAGACCGCGTGAGTTCAGCGATGACTGTGCGCTCTTGCTCTTCCGAGGTCCTACCACCAGCGTGCGCAATTGCGTTCCTTACATTGCCCAGGTTCCGGATGATGGGCCAAGCCCGGGAATCGGTTGGGAGCCGCAGACCGACCACCTTCGAGAGGTACTCTCTTGCACGCGGCAGGCCTTTGCCCTTCATGTCCTGCGGCGAAACCGGCAGTCCATAACGGTCATACGCCCGGTTGCATAGGTCGTCCAGTGCGGACTCCATGCGGGCATAGCAGATCAAGAATAGTGCTTGGCGAGACATACTAGCGAAGACGGCGTGCGCAATCCGTCTACGCATCTTACGGTCCCGCAAAGAGAGCTTCGCGGGGCGAGCTGGCCTCCCTTGATTGGCGACCTCGGCGAGTTTGCTCTGCAGCCGGGTTTCAAGTGCCGTTTCAAGGAGACCGTTGAGTTCATCCAGATCTGTCAGACAGAAGTCGATGAGGGTCTTTTCGATCTTGCTGTAGAGTTGCCAATCCAGCGACCGATGCAGCTCTGTGGTGCGCTGCCGGGTCACTTGCTCGTGTCGGGTCACGGCACCGGGCGATTGCTGCTATGCACCAGCATTCACAGATGCCGAGTCGAAGAGGTCTCTTGCACTCTCGGTACGACCATTAGCTTCCACGACGGCCCTGAAAGACTGCCAATCATCCTCGGACAGCCTCGGCAAGAGGCCTGTCGCGAAATGGCTGGCCTGTCGTAGAATAGCCGGCAGTGTCGTGTCCGCAACGACCCGGTCAAGTGCTATGCGCATCAACACGTCCTTCGTGTAGGGACGCTTAGCATCAAGGAAGACGAGAGAGCGCAATAGGCGCTGCACCGGTTCGCTGTTGAGCAGGAGCCACGCAAAGACTGCATCGGACTTCCGACTGAAGCCGATGAAGTAGCACGTGTCGTCGAGCATGGTCGGTCTCCCGTCGCAAGGCAGGACCAGCGTGAAACCTGAGCGTCTGTACAGTCCAGAGATCGCGACTTTGTAGGGTTTGAAGGAGTAATCCCCGACCCCGAAGATTGAGAATGGCGGCTTGTCCCGGTAGATGCTGGACTTCCTTTGAGAGAACGCCGTTGCGTTTGCCGATAGGTAGCCGTGCAACTTGGGATAGTCCTTTGCCAGGTGTCCAGTGTCCTCACCGATCCTCATCTGCGTCACTATCAGGAACCGCTCGGGCTTCGCCGCAATTGGGGTGCTCAGGTCGGAACTCTTGAGCAGTCCGAACACGAGGTCAGGCTCTACGTCAAGTTCCGTCCCAAGGCCGTTAACATACCGGCCTTTGTGCGCCCGGAGTTCCATGATGCGGGAGCAATCGTGTTTGATGCCTTGACGCCACACAAAGGGCGACGCGCCATCGTAACGACGGCATTTCTGGTATCCGACAGCGTCGGCTACGAATCGCCCATCCAGCCAGCCGAACGTCCTGTCCGTCTCGTCAGGACAGCCCAAAGAAGACACTCTGCAGATAGGTGACTGAGCATCTGCTCGAAGGCGACACGTGAAGAGCGAGGCTTCGACCGAAGCACCGAAGTGCGACTGCGCGTCTATCCGACGAGATGAAAGTTCGCTTAGGGGATACCTGGTCCTAGGCAGGTCGTACACGACGTTTCGGATCACTGCGTTCTTGGCAAGCATCGCTAGCCAGCCCTTCTGCCGCGAGAACGCGTCGAGCATCTCCAGGATGATGTACTCGCCTATGTCAAAGTTACCTCTACCAGTGATGGCATCCAGTCCCTTCAGTGACTTGAGGTTGCTCTTTCTCGGGAGATTTCTGGAGCCGATGCTGCCCAATTCGGAGTTGGTGACCCATGGCGGATTGCCCAGTACTAGGACTGAGTCTTGGACGCCCAGGGTGTCGGCGATTGCCGCGAAGTCAAACTTGAATACGTCAGCACGGTGAAGGTGTATGCGCGGCCTGTGGAGGGACGGCCTCGCGCTGAATAGTTCGACGAGGGCAAACTTGGTCTGCCAGCAGTAAGGTTCGTGTATCTCGACGCCATGAACGTCCCGCAATGCGGAGAACCGCTGCAGCGCCGAGAGGAGGAAGCTGCCCCGACCAAAGGTGGGTTCGATGAGCACGTGGGGAGCGACGCGTTCTCGTGTCAGACCCACACAGATCGCATCGGCCAGCGGAAGAGGAGTCTGGAAGTCTCCGTATTCCCGTCTATCGTGCTCCGCGGCGACGGAATCTCTTCTTAGGAGCAACTCGACGCATTGCTCATACTCCGACTGGTTCGCGAAGAAGTCCACAATCCCTGTTAGGCGTTCCAGAATCTCGTTCGCCTGCTCACAGCTGCCGGTGTGGCGAAATCTGTCCTCCAAGATGTCGGCGGTCTGAGGGCTCAGCCGGCTGATCGCCGATCTCACACTACTGCTTCTCGGGGTCTCGGATGATTGGGACAATACCCTCGACTGATTCTGCCAACTCGACGACGCGTGAGTACTGCAGCCGCCACTGCAAGGCGTTGGATATGGTGAGATAGCCCTGGTTCGGCGGCGACGATAGTATTTCCTCCGCTAGCTTGGCCATGGTGATCTCGTCCGCCGGAAGATTGCGGTCATTGAGGTACGCTATTACCTCTTCAGCGTTCGCGTGGTTCTCATGCATCTGCCTGAGCGCCTTCGTTGTCTGGTAGTCGGCCGTGCGGTGGGCATGAATGAACGAGCAACTCACGAAGTTGAGCTGCGCGGCTCTCCGTCTGCGATGGTCCGTCTTCTTGTACACGAATACGAGCAAGTTGTAGCCCAAGCCGAATATCTTCTGCCGTGCGTTCTTGAATGGGCAGGATGACTGCGGCTGCTTCAGAGAAGTCACTTTGATATCCGCGTTTAGCGCATCTGACGGCAAGTCGATGCCATTGGCGGAGGATCCGACGTCGCATTCGTACTTAGCCGAAAGCCGGTCCTGGAACTTGTGCTCGATGAACGTACCGACTGCCTTGCCGTCGGTGACTCCGTACAACGATGGAATCAGGACCTTCGATTCACTCTGACAGAAGCTCCGAGCCTCTTCAACGAGCAGGTCGATTGTGAGCCTTGATCTTGGAGCCATGGTACTATGTTATACTCACATTCGGTCTGCTATCAAGGCTGGCCTCAGTCGGGGCGCCGACGTCCGCAATCTTGACTCTTCGTGCATGACGGGCTTGAAGACCTCAGTCAGGCCGGCCTTGTTGGCGACGTCCCAGCCGAGGGACTCATGAGGCGAAGTCCGAATGACGAAGGACGAATGACGAATGGACAGACTCGGACCGGAAGATAGGCGGAGTTGCTCTTCTTTGTAGTCAGCGGACAGGAAGACCTTGCGGTCGCGGGAGAACCGTTCGACAAGGTCGGCCACCAGTGCGGGAGAAGAGGCTCCCATGGAGGCTCTAGGATATTACGCGCGGAAGAGAAGTCAAGCAGACGAGGTCAGAAGCCAGAAGCTAGATCACAGGAACCGAAGGAGCAAGTCAAAAGGCAAAAGCCAAAAGGCAAAACCGCGGACCGGAGCGGACGGCGGACGAGGGAATGGGACAAGCGTAGAGGGGGCGGAGCGAAGGCAGGATTAGGCCGAGAGGCGAAGTCAGACGCGAGAAGCTAGATGCTAGTGTACTGCGTCCTAAATATCTTGACTTATAGTATGGGGTATTGTATGATGGGCCGTGAGCAGGACAGCGGCGGCTATCGGATTATCAGCGGAAGAGCAATTGGTGTTGGATGGTTGGTCGCGGGGCAGAAGTCTGC
>DATJQV010000040.1 GCA_035505375.1 bacterium
GTACCTGTTCTGAAGAAGGCGATCGCGGACTACATCGCCACCAGCAACCAGAACCCGCACATATTCGTCTGGATCGCCACCGTCGAAAGCATCATGCGCAAGATAGCCAAATGCAAAGAAGCGTGTGACGCACTACACTAGCTGCCGACTGATGTCGAGCAGCGGCCGACGCAGGACGTGTACACGGTACAGATGTTATACTGACCACCCGGCCCATTGAATGACTGGTAGCTGTGCTTGCAGTTGGCAAGGACCCGCTCTGCCATCCCCGTCTTGACATAGATCATTAGCCTCGGTTTGCTCCACTTCTTCTTCTCACTGTCGCTCACAGCGCCTCCCTTGCTCGCTCTCGTGATTGCCCCACGGTGGCTGCGAAGTCCGGCACGCGCGTCTTGCTCGACAACAAGTACAAGGCGCAGCGCGTGGCGTCGCCGACCCTGACCATGGCGGGATTATAGGAACTCCCCCGCTGGAGTCAAGGCGCTTTCCAGATCCCAGAACCGATATCGAGCTACGTGACACTAGGGCCACGAAACGAATGGGTGTGGGCTTTGTCTGCCTGGTGCTCTTGGCGTCTTCGTGGTTCAACGTCGGATTAGGGGAGTCCGGCCGGTCCCGATGCGGGGGGCGGTCAGCGGGGGAGGAAGGTGTCTACGTCGAAGTACTGGTAGGGCTGCTTCCAGGTCGCGACGTAGCTGCGGTCGGGCAGCAGGGAGAGGGTATCACCGAACAGCCGGTCGAAGAGGAGACGGTAGGTGTTGACCCGGGAGAGCGAGTCGTACCAGCCGCGGTAGTCGTGGTCCGGCAGGTGGATCGCGTAGAGTATCTCCATCCGCTCGGGGAAGTAGGACTTCCACAGGTCGTCGAGGTCGAAGCGGCTGCCCGGGCCGTGGTCGCCATAGACGATAATCACCGGCGGAGTCGGGGAATTCGCGAGTATCCCGCCGATGGCCTTGAGTATCGCATGGTCGATGAACTCTACCTGGCCGCGGTAGTCGGCGACGTATTTCTGCACGAGGGCTGGGTCCATGTGGTGGAGGTGGTTGGCGTCCGCCAGCTTGGACGCGTTTGACCCGTTGAGCGGCTCGCCGTGCGGACCGAACACGAAGGGAGGGTGGGGACAGATCATGTGCGCGAAGGTGAACGCAGGCCCGTCCATCCGGGCCGCGTCAGGCAGATGTTCGAGCACGTATCTGATTCTCGCCCGGTGCTGATCGGCCCAGTACTTGAGGCCCAGGTCGCGCAGCAGCCCCGGCCCCAGCGCCGTGTTGACGAGGAGCACGTACAGGAACTCGCTCGACACCCAGCGCGGGGCAAGGTGGATGTCCGCGTTCTCGAATTCCGTGCCCGTGTAGCCGGACGTGAAGCTGACGATGCGGTATCCCCTGCTGCGCAGCTCCCGCATGACTCTGTTATCAACGACGAATCGGAGCAGCGGGCGACGGTCGGTGGACTGCGGGCCGACCGCCCGGGCCAGGCTGTCGAGGTACGTCATGTTGAGCGTGGACGCGACCGAAAGGTACGTCTGGGGGTAGTTCGTCCGCGCCTGGCTCACGACATAGAACCCGAGTTGTCGAAGGCTATCCACAAACCAGGTGTCGTCGTAGTGGTACATGGAAGCGAGGATGTCGGCCCGCGCGTGGGCATCGAGGATGATATCGTATATGTCCGGGTAGTGTCCCTTCTCGACCGCGGGCGTGGCACGCGGCCGGCTGGTAGACGCCCGGTACGCCGCAAGGGTACTTGGTATGCTGGTGACGATGTTGAACAGTATCAGGAACGCCCCGGCGACGTTGAGGCCCAGGCTGACGCCGGCCATGTCGCGCCGGGTCCGGATTATGGGCCAAGAGGCGAGAACAATGAGCGTCAGCAGCAGGCACGCCAGTTCCCAGTAGCGCAGTCCGGACCAGACGTGAGCAACCAGGCCGGAGATTGCGCCGTAGAGGAAGAAGACCGTAACCACGATGGTAGTGATGAGCCCGGATTTGGCCGCGTTCCGGATGCAAAGCCAGAGCACCAGCCAGAGCGCGGCAGCCCCGGCGACAGACAAGATCAGCGGCAGGACCGCGTCTTTCGGCGCGACAAATGACTGGCGGACGCTGTAGGAATAGAGGTAGAAAACCGGCAGCGCGGCGATCAGGAGCGGGTGGAAGACTAGCCGGCGCATCACGGCGCCCGCCCGGACTTTCAGTGCCGGTGCATTGAGCTTTGACTCCGGGCGATCATCGTTACGAAGAAGCCTAGGTCGAAAAAGGGCCGCCGTCAAGCAGCACGACAAGCCCTGAATCCGACACGGAAGCGCACCACAAATGCACATAGACACGAAACCGGAAGGGACGGTTCCAAGTCCGAGGCACGAAACACGCACTGTCCGACAGGGGCCGTTGAGGCCAATGACGATTGAAGTCCGACAGCGCGGAGCTCGTGTTTCGAGCTTCGTCATTCGTCCGTTGCCATCTATTCCGGATTCAAGGGCGGCGGTCTGATTTGACACCGCCCGAGCACGTTTCTATGATTAAGTTCATGTCGAACAAGCTATTCAAGTCCCGGCACGTACGCGAGGCGGCCGGTTTCGCGGTGCTGGCTGCGCTGCTCGCGCTCACCGCCGGCTGCTCGCAGGCGCCGCTCATAACCTTTCATGCCAGCCGGCAGGTGTTCAGCGAGCTGTTCTCGACCACCGAGTGACAGTATTGCGAGACCGCGGAGCGGTCTCTGGACAGCCTGATGGTGACCTCGAACGATTCGCTCTCGTACGTGGTGTGGTATCAGTCGCCCCTCCACCCCGAGCTTTCGTCGCCGGCCGGAAATGAACGCGGCCGGCGGTACAATGTCGACGGCTTCTGGCCCAGCGCTTTCTTCGACGGGTTCTACCGGGCGCCGCAGGAGCCCAACGTGGACTCGTTTTTCTCGCTCTATAAGGGCATGGCCGGCCAGGCGCGGTCGGTCAGTTCCGTGCTGTCGATGGCGATCGATACCGCGAACACCAGGGTGGATTCGGCCCTGGTGCACGTCGGGATTCACATCACGGCCACCGACACTTCGGTCGACCACATTAGCAGCTTGATGCTCGCCGCGGTGGTCTTCGAGGACAGCGCGCCCTTCAAGTCGCTGGTCGGCGGGGACTCGCTCTACGCGCGGTTCTGCGGCCGCTGTGTCATCGGCGACACTCTCGGCTGGGGCGTACCGCTGAAGCTCCATTTCGGCAGCGACTTCGACACGGTTCTGACCACGGCGCCATGGGACACGCTGGACGGCAGCGTGCGGCACTGGAACCGCTCGCGCCTGGGCGTGGTGGTCCTGGTGCAGGATACGTCGAGCCTGCGGGTAATGCAGTCGGTTTCAAAGTTCCGCTTCTGATGAGCAAATGATGCAAGGAGTATCATGAGATTCGCGCTGCTTTCCGTTGTCCTTTTGTTCGCCGTCGGCCTCGGCGCGGCGGTCGAGAAGCCCGAGTACGAGCAGGCGTCCGCTTTCACGCTCACCGACGTCACCGGCGCTTCGATCACGCTGGACAGCCTGCTGTCGGTAGGCCCGGTTTACATGGAATCATGGGACCTGCCCTGCGTCAATTGCATCGCCGAGCTCGATGCCCTGATGCCGGTCTACGACTCGCTCAAGGACCGCGGGATGCAGATAATCGCCCTTTCGGTGGACAAGCCGGCCGACGAGGCCCGGGTGAAGGCATTCGTCAAGAGCAAGAAGTGGCCCTACATCTGCCTGCTTGACGGCCAGAACGACGTGAAGAACGCCTACGGCATCGTCGTCAAGCCGACCGCCTACCTGATTAACATGAAGGGGCAGATCGTCCTGACCCACATCGGGTACAAGAAGGGTGACGAGAACGAACTGGCGACCGAGTTCGTGAAGTGGCTGCCGGAGAAACCCGCCGAGGAAACACCGGCGGGAAACAGCAAGTAGCCGGCGGTGACTGCGAAAGCCATCCGCCTCGCCTGCCTGTTCGCCGTCGCTTCGGTTGCCTACGGGGCCAACCTCACAATCGGCGGCGTGAACCGCGCCGAGTTCTGGGCCTACAAGGACAGCTGGGCGACCCACGCCGAAGACAAGGTAGACATGACCATGAAGTACGGCGACCTGAACGGCGGGCTCGGGTTGTTCCTGTACGAGCCGTCGCAGCCCTGGACCGCGCTGAAGAAGCCGCTCCGGCTGTTCGACTACACCGTCGCCTACAGCCCCAAGCAACTGGAAATCCTGTTCGGTCAGTTCTACCAGACGTTCGGCAAGGGGCTGACGCTGCGCGCCTACTCGGACGACGACTTCCGGCACTACAAGAGCCTGAACGGGCTGCGCGGCACCGCGCATCTGCCGTTCTCGACCGACGTCGTCCTGCTGGGAGCCAGGATGCGCGACCTCTTTTACCAGCAGGACGCCTACCAGATACTGAACGCGGCGGACACGACCGATCAGGTGCTGGGCGCGGATTTGTCTTCCCGACCGTTCAAATGGGGTAGCTTCGGCGCGCGCTACGTCCGGATCAACCGCGACTCGACCAAGCAGGTCACACCCCAGGCTTTTACCGAACTCTACGGCGGCAATGTCTCGGCCACGGCGGGGCCGGTCGACCTTTACGGCGAAATCTGCCAGCGGCTCGGCACCAAGCCGGGTTTCCCGGGCGGGCGCGACAAGGGCCTCGGGTACTATCTGAGCGCGACTACCGCGTTTTCGGGCTATTCGATTGTCGGCCAGTACATGGACTATGACAGGATGGCGTTCCCGACCGGAACCTATCACTGGAACGAACCGCCGACCCCGGTGCTGTCGGGCGTGTCGGTCAATCAGGGCGCGGATGAGAAGGGCTTCGGCGTCGACGTCACCGCCACGCCGGTCGGCACGCTCTTCTTACAGGGAGACTACGGCCGGCTGTACGAGCACAAGGTCACTGACTCCACCGGCGTCGTCGAGTGGCAGGGTAAGTCCCGCTACTCTCTTGGCAGCGACTGGACGTTTGAGGCGTCGCTCGACCACATGGTGCAGCAGAACGTGGAACTGCACGTACCCAGCCGCGGTACGAACCAACCGGCGGTCATAATCAACTATCTCGCGGGCAGGCAGACAGTAACTCTCGAGGAACAGTACAACTTCGTCACCGAGCGGCGGACCGACGACCCCTCGTCTCCTCCGAAGTACCACGAGTCGGACCTGACCTTGAGCTACGGCCCGGACCAGGCGCTCTTGTTCACGGTTGGCTGGCAGTACGTTGACCAGAAACTGAACATCCGCTACGCGGGCCAACAATCGTGGCCGATTGCTGAGGTGGTCTGGTCAATCACCGACCGCAACGTCCTGCGCGTGCGCGTTGGCGGGGAAAAGGGCGGCTACACCTGCTCCGGCGGCGTGTGCCGGTTTGAGTCGCCGTTTACCGGCGCCAAGATCCAGCTAATCAGCCGGTTCTAGCCTTGAAGCGCAAGGTTACTTTCGTCATTCTGGCGGTCGTGGGATTGGTGGTGGTCGTGCTGGGCATCAAGGCCGGCAACCCGGAAACGATCCACCGCTTCGCGGCCCAGATATGACTTTCCTGCATGGGGCTCGTGTAGCCCCAATGTCCGAGGAGCACGGATAATTCAGAAGTCAGAAACCAGAATTCAGAGTTCGGAATGCCCGGCAATTCCGCATTCTGACTTCCGCGTTCTGAAATCTCAATTGTCCGGTACGCCTGCCTGCTAAGGTTCGCACATGGCAGTGAATGAAATGGGAATCAGCACGCGGACGCGCGTCGCAGTCTTCTCAAGCATCGGCGGGGCCGCGCTTCTGGCAACGCTGCTTCTCAAGTTCCTGGCCCACTTCGACTGGGGCGTGGCCTACTACGGCCTCGCTTCGATGCTCGGACTCGGGCTCTTCCTTGCCCTGTTCCTCGGGCGCCCCACGACGCTCAACCGCTGGCTCTCGTTCGCAGTCATCTCGCTTACCGGCGTGATCGCGGCCCTGTTCTTGAGTTTCGGCCAGCGGATGCCGTTCGGCCGGGTGCTAGCCTTCGGCTGGCTGCCATTCTCACTCATCATGCTCGGCGCGGTCGTTTTCCTGCGGCGCCGGGTCGCTCCGTTCCGTGTTGTCCAGATAACCTCGGCGGTGATGCTCAACGCCTACATCGCCGCCTACGCGCAGAACAAGATACTTTACGAGGGGTTCTTCAAGTACGTGCCCGAGCCGATTCTGCACTGCTACGCCGGGCCGCTGGCAGTTTTTGCCTGCCCCATCGGCTCGACCCAGCAGATGATCGGCATGAAGCTTCTGCCCTGGCTGCCGCTCGGCGTGTTCATCATCATCGGAGCGGTTATCGGCCGGGCCGCGTGCGCGTGGATCTGCCCCTTCGGGATGTGGCAGGACTTGCTGTACAAGATAAGGGTCGGCGCCCGCGCGAAGGACAAGCGCTGGCTGTCGTTTGCCGCCATAGCCATCATCACGGCGCTTGTCGGAGCGGCGCTGGTCCTGTTCCTCAAGTTGCGGCCGGAGCGCGTGTTCGGTTTCGCCTGGTTGCCTTTCAACCTGCTGATCCTCGTCGTGACAATCAAGGGCAAGCTCGGCCTGCCGCGCCGGATGTGGGTCGGCGGGTTTCTGGCCGCCGTGGGCCTCGCGGCGGTGGTCTGGCTCAAGTTCCAGGCCGGGTACGGAGTCGCGTTCGGTTTCCTGGGTCTCGTGCTGCTCGGGTTGACCGGCCGCTGGTTCGCGGCCGGGTTCGCTGCCGTCGCCGGGCTGCTTTTGGGGTTGCTGGGCAACCCTGCGTTCCACGTGGGCCCGCTGGCTCACCTGCCGCTTGCGCTGGTTCTGGCCGTCGCGGCATTCCTCCTGGTCATCATACTCGATGTCATTGCCAAGGTGTCATTGCCTTCCAACTTCCTCAAGTTCGGAGTGCTGCTGGTAGTGGCCGGTCTGGCTTCGTACCTTACGGCAGAACCGTGGTTCTGCAAGCTCTGCCCGCAGGGCACATTCGGCGCCGGTATCCCGCTCGTTGTCTGGGACCCGGTCCATGCCCTGCGCAGCCTCGTCGGCTGGCTCTACTGGGTGAAAATCAGCATCCTGCTCATGGTGGTCGTCGCCGCCATCGCCGTCAAGCGTCCGTTCTGCCGCGTGATCTGCCCCATCGGCGCGCTCTACTCGCTGTTCAACAAGGGCAGCCTGCTGCACCTGACCTTCTCGGGTCAGCATACGTGCACAAACTGCGGAATCTGCCGCAGGGTCTGCCCGATGGACATCGACCCGCACGAGAAACAGAACCAGCTCGAGTGCATCCGCTGCAACGAGTGTGTCTCGGCCTGTCCCAAGTCCGGCCTCAAGTTCAAAGTCTAGCCCGCAGACCGTACACCGCATACCGCAGACCGTGAGCTGGCGTCCACGTCCGCTTTCTCTTCCCGTTGTGCCTTTGTGACTTTGTGGTAAAATCCCTGACCAATGAGAAAGCCTGACTGGTTACGGACGAACGTGCCTTCGGGCGCAGGCTTCGAGGCGACGAACGAGCGGTTGCGCTTTCACGGCATCAACACCGTGTGCAGCTCCGCCCGGTGCCCGAATCTCGCCGACTGCTGGGCCCGCGGGACGGCCACGTTCATGATTCTCGGCGACACCTGCACGCGGCATTGCCGTTTCTGCTCGGTGGCGACGGGCGACCCGCATGGCGCGACCGACGAAACCGAGCCGGCGCGAGTGGCTCAGGCGGTAAGCGAGCTGGGAATCCGCTACGTCGTCCTGACCTCGGTCGACCGCGACGACCTTGCCGACTTGGGGGCAGGAGTGTTTGCGCGGACAGTCGGAGAAATCAGAAGGCAGAAACTAGAAACCAGAACGCAGAATGTCCGGTCCCCGATCCCTGACCCCCGACTCCTGACCCCGCATGTGGAGCTCCTGACCCCTGACTTCGGCGGGAGCGAAGAGGCAGTCGGGCAGGTGCTCGACGCCCAGCCGGATGTCTTCGGTCACAACGTCGAGACCGTTGAGCGGCTGACGCCCCACGTGCGCGACCCCCGCGCCTCGTACCGGCGTTCGCTTGACGTTCTTGCCTCCGTGAAGCGGCTCAACCCGAAGATGACGACCAAGAGCGGGTTGATGGTCGGTTTGGGTGAAACCGACGCCGAACTGCGGCAGGCCTTGCTCGACCTCCGTTCGGTTGGCTGCGACATCGTGACAATCGGCCAGTACTTGCAGCCCGCGCGCCGCTGCCTCCCGGTCGAGCGCTACGTGTCGCCGGACGAGTTCGCCACTTTGGAGAAAGAGGCACTCGCGCTCGGCTTCAAACGCGCGTTTTGCGGGCCGCTCGTGCGCAGCTCTTTCCACGCGGAAGAAGTGGCTTCAGGTGCAGGGCAGGATTCCAGGACTCAAGGATTCGAGGGGTCCAGTGCAGGACACTAGAACCCTGGAATCCTCGAATCCTCGATCCCTGTCCTCTTCCCAGGTCAGCCTCGGCCTGCGCATCTCGATAATCGAGGGCGGGTTCGCCATGGTCTACTCCACGCTGAGCGGCGGCATGTTCCTCACCGGCCTCGCGCTCTGGCTCGGAGCGAACTCGTTCCAGATAGCGCTCCTTTCCGCGATCCCCGCACTGGTTACCGGATTCAGCTTCCTGTCCGGGTACTTGGTCCGGCGCGCCGGGGAACGCAAGGCCCTCCTGATCTGGGCGGCGGGCATCGGCCGGTCCGTGGTCATCGTGCTCGTGCCGTTCCTGCTGCTGCGGATGAAGTTGGGCCTCGTGCTCTTCTTCGCTACCGTCGCCGTGTCGAGCCTGATCATGAACGTCGCGGGAACGGTCTGGCAGTCCTGGATTTCCGACCTCGTGCCGGAGGAGAGGCGCGGCCGTTTCTTCGGCTTGCGCAACGCCATTCACGGCCTGATCGGCGTCAGCACCGCGTACGCGGCGGGCCGCGGCATGGACCTGCTCAAGGCACATGGGCGTGAACCGCTCGGCTACGCGCTGGCGTTCGGCCTCGCGGTGATCTTTGGGCTCGTCTCCACGCTCCTGCTAAACCGCCAGCCCGAGCCCACGCTGGCGCCGCGATCGCGGCTCAGCCTGCGCGAGACCTTCATCGGCCCGCTCAAAGAGACGCAATTCCGCCGTCTCACCCTTTTCCTCGCGATGTGGTTCATGACCGGGACGCTGGCATCGCCGTTCTACATCGTCCACATGATGAAGAACCTCCACTTCTCCTTCGCGGCGATCGGCGTCTACTCCATCATCGGCGGCGTGACGGGCATGGTGATGCAGATCTTCTGGGGACGGGCTATCGACCGATTCGGCGCGAGGCCGGTCACGGTGCTGAACTTCGCGCTGGTCGGCATCATGCCGCTGCTCTGGCTCTTCGCGACGCCGTCGTTCCGCCTGCCCATCTGGGGCGACGCGTTGATGAACGGGCTGGTCTGGACCGGCGCCAACCTCGGGCTCTGGAACCTGCTGCTCGACCTCGCCGACAACCCGTCCCACCGCGAGAGCTACTTCGCCATCTACGGCGCGGTCACCGGCATCTGCGCGTTTGTCGCGTCGATGCTGTCCGGCGTCATCGCCCAGGCGCTGCACCAGTTTCACGCGACGATCGGCGGCTACAGCTTCATCAACTACCACGTGATGTTCCTCGCCGCCGGCCTGCTCCGATTCGTCAGCCTGCCGCTGCTCCTGCGCGTCCGCGAACGCGACGCCAAGTCGGTGCGGCACACCATGCGGGAGCTGGGTACGATGGCGCTATGGCAGCTCAACGCCGGCAAAGACACTTTCCTTGCCGCGCTCGGCCTGCGCCCCAAAGACCAGCCCTGACTCGCAGGTTTGACACCCGAGTAAACCGGGAAGACGAATAGCGCTCCGTCCTGCCTCCTTTCCTGCCCCGTCCGGCATGATGCATCATGCATTGCGCGTGACGCAAGGCCTGTAACTTTCCACCGCTCCGCGGATAGCCAGTCAAGAAACCAGTAGAGAAGCTCGTCCGCAAGCTCGACGGAAAGCACCGTAGAAGGCTTACTTGAAGGCTTACTTCATCGCTTCTTCCATTGCTCACTTCAGTGCTTGTCACACCGCACCATGCATTGCTCGTCTCAAAGCTCAGCGCATCGCTTCTCACATCGCTTGTCTCAAAGCTCCGTCGAAAGCTTGCGTCAAAGCTCTTCTGAAAGCTCAACTCATGGCTCATTTCAAGGCTCACTTGATGGCTTCTTCGAACGCTCCTTCGAGGGCTAGCTCCCAGGCGACCCCTATATGCGGACTTCCGGCGACTCGACAGGGCCTAACCGACCGAGGGTGATGAAATTATGATCAGTCGGGGAGAGTCACTAGGCCGTCAGTTCTCTTGGGCCTTCTGCCACCCCGAAACCCGCCCGCCCGTGCATCAGGAATCGCCTGCCACATCGCGTTCAGCTTCTACTGCACGACCGTCGGCGGAAAACGGGGACTGAGCCCATCAGCGGGAAGAACAACTCGGGACACAAACCTCCGAGCAAACCGGAGAGCAACGGCCGGAATTACCTCGGGAGCAACGAAGACGGCAACCCGCGGAGTAAGCCGGTCTGCAACGGTCCGGCCAACCCGGGGAGGAACCGATGGGGCAACGGGTAGACTAACCCGGAAAGCTAGCCGGAGAGCAACCGGTAGACCAACCCGGCGAGTTGCGGTGGAGGTTCATCCGGGAATTGCGGTGGAGATAACTCCCCGAACGATGTACGAAGCAACCCTGCCCGTAACCTCCTCAACGACGTGGTAGGTAATCCACCGAGTGGGGGAGTGTTTTTCCAGCCTCAAACCTAAAGCCACAAGCTGCAACCAGATACGTCGGAAGGCCGCGTAGGACTAATGATACGATTTCGTCTCATCCGCGCCGAAGCCAATTCCCGCCCGCCGATGGCTGTCTCTCGTCTGCCGCAAGCCGTCCGCCGTTAGTTGTCGGTCCCTCGTCTGCCTGACTCGTAGCGCGTGTTATCTATCCTCACATCTGCAATGGTCACACAATTGCCGAGGGACTTGGATGCCAGCGCTCAGGCCGCGGCGCGACGAGGAGTTAAGGATGGAAGACGCCGTACACTTGACGAACGTGTAATTAGGCAAGATATCCCTGAAATCCCCCCGTTCATGACGCTCCGGCCTGGAACAACAAAGGCAGCTACCCGGGCCAGCCCCGCCCGCGCCGGAGCGTCTCGCGACATCCGGACGCGTTGGCAGGCGCAGCAAACAACAGTTACCTGAGCGGGTCGCCAACAACGAGCGGCCGGCTCTACGTTACTTTTTCGCCCAGAGAGCCACGCCGGTGCAGCCGCTCGGGTCTTTGAACTGAGCCCAGTGGCCCCAGCCCCCGCCGATCTCGGTAACCGGCGTCACGACCTTCGCGCCCAGCTTCACAGCCTGTTTGAGCGCGGCGTCGATGTCTTTGAACAGAACGTATGCGACCACGCCTTCGCCCGGCGCTTTCTTCACTTTCGATATTCCGCCGCCCATTCCCGTGCCGGCGGAGAAGGTGATGTACTCGTCGCCCATCGGTTCCATCTTCCACCCGAAGAGCTTCGAGTAGAATGCGCTGGACTTGGCGAGGTCGGTTGAGGGTATTTCGATATGGGCTATCTTGTTCAACTCTACTCCTTCGTAGTCTGCGTTCGCCTCAGCGATGCCGGCTCAGGCTTGCATTTCGGCCTCGCGCGTCGCCGGCTTGACGCGGAGACCGCCGTTCTGACCGCTGCGGGATAACCTCGGTCTTCTGCAGCGAGCGGACCGCGATGGCGTTGCCGACGATCGCGCCGTCGCCTCGGCCGGATCGGTGTATCATGGACAGGGGATGATCTCGCTTATCTCGGAGAAGGGCGCAATCCCCGGGCCCGGGTCGCGGCCGACGAAGGCGGCCGGAATCCGTCGGTCATTTGCCCTACTGCGAACTGCTCTGGTCCACGCTGCTGATGACGATGCCCCGTGCTTCGCCACGCGCGATGGTCGCGCCGGTAACGCGGACCTGCCGGGCGCAGTACTTGGACAGCCACGAAGTGCCGACCGGGCTCGACGGCATTGTCTTTGTAACCGGGTAGTAGATGCGCCCCGCCTTGGTCACAACGACCAGCGGGTCGCCGCCTACTGAACAGGCCTGCACGATCTTCGCGTCGGCAGTTCCCTTGTTGCCGCTCGCAATCCATGCGCCCAGGTCTACAACCCGGCCGTCAACTTCCGTGCCGGGCGTCTCCTTAACCTCGAAGGTGCCCGGCTTCTTCGGTTCGGGCGCGGCGGAAATCCCGCTGACCATGATGGCGCGCTCCTTGCCGCGCTGGATGAGCCTGCCGGTAACCCGTACGTAATGCTCGGCGTAAGGTGCCAGCGTATCCATGTCCGGTTTGGTGTTGCCGTCGGCATCAACCATCAAGGGGTAAACCAGCGAGCCGCTCTCGGTCAGAATCGCGAGGGGCGTGCCGTTGCGGGCGCACGCGATTGCGCTGTCGCGATACGATTCGCCCTGGACGCCAGTCGACAGCCAGCAGTTGGCGTCCACGACGCGGCCGGTAACGACCGAGCTTTCAGTTACGGTCGCGGGAATCTCAGTCACTTCCGCCATTCCGCCGCCCGGCCCGGGACTGCCGAGGTTGACGTCATTGCCCCGGTTGGTGTTCGACAAATCGGACGCCTGGAGCGTACCGGACCAGAAGAGTGGCGCCATCAAGGATGCCACGACTATCAGCAGTCTCACTTTGCGCATTGCTTGTCTCCTTCTGACCGTTGGGTTTTCCGTCAGCTACCCGGCGCGACCCGACCGGCTTGCCCGGATTCTCGTCTCGGCCGCGGTCTGGATAAACTGCAGTTCCACCGGCCACCTACGAGAGAGCATCATGCAAGCTCTGTGCCGCCCCGGGCCGCTTCAGGCCGGGGGCAAAGCCGGCAGTCTTGTGTAACTTTGCAGGTTACGGAACCGGGGGGAAATCCGACATCGTCTCTGCCTTCCCAACACATCGTCCCGTCCCCTGACACGGATTACCGAACCGGACCATACACGCTGTCCACACGAGTCTTGTCGGTCGGGGGCGGACGAGTTGGCAATCCGCCGACGGCTGAGGGCCTGCGGTGCACCGATGCGGGATTGCGGATTGGCAGACGCAGCGGCACGGATGGTCAGCCTGACCGAGCCGATCCGGTCGTCCGCTCATGCCTGAAGGCATCGCAGGGATTTCCAATTGTCGATCGGCAGAAGGTGTTCGGGATGCCCGCGTGATCCCGACGGGGCAGGGCTACTTGTCGGCGAGGTGGAAGCGATGCATCAGCCGGTGAATGACCGGCGCGAGCAGCACGCCAACGCTGACAAGGAAGACGACTCCGGCGAAGAGCGCGTAGAGCGAGGCAAATATCTTGGCCGGGTCTGACGCTGTCTGCAGGTCGCCGACCGGACCCATGCCGCCGAGCAGCATCGATGCTTGAAGAAACGCATCGACCGCGCGGTGGGTGCCGGTGAGGAGAAAGCCGGCGATACCGATTCCCAACGCGGCCGCCAGCATCGCCAGGGCGATAACCGCGTTCCTGACCAACCGGGCGAAGAACTCGGCGCGCGGAAGCAGGGGCTGCTGGTGATGCTCAAACATCAGGGCAAGAGCCGAATCCGTGTTTATCCGTGTTCATCTGTGGTTTAGTTTCCGGTTTCCGTGACGAGCTAGTGGTGAAAGAGCCTGAGGCCGGTGAAGACCATGACCATGCCGTATTCGTCCGCGGCGCGGATGATGCCATCGTCGCGCGACGAGCCGCCGGTCTGGACCACGTAGCGCACGCCGGAACGGGCCGCGCGGTCGATGTTATCGCGGAAAGGGATGAAGGCGTCCGAGCTCAGCGCCACGCCGTCGAAGCGGGCAAGCCACTCCTGTTTCTCGTCGCGGGAGAGCGGCGCGGGCACGGTCTTGAAACAGAGCCGCCACGCCTTCAGTTCGGCCTCGGTGGCGTCTTCCTCCAGGTAGAGGTCGATGGCGTTAGCCTTCTCGGTACGGGTCGTGCCTTTCTTGAAGTCTAGGCTCCGCACTCTGGGGTGGAGGCGGAGTAGCCACTTGTCGGCCTTGGCGCAGGCGATGCGAGTGCAGGCGATGCGCGACTGCTGACCCGCGCCCATGCCGATTACCTGACCGTCGTAGGCCAGACAAACCGAGTTGGACTGGGTGTACTTCAGGGCAAGAGTGGCGACGAGCATGTTGGTGCCGGCCTCGGCCGGAATCTGCTTCTTGACAGTGACGACCTTGTCGAGCAGCGCGGGCGTGACAAGCGCGTTGTTGCGGGCCTGTTCCAGCGTGACGCCGAAGACCTGGCGCGCCTCAGTCTCTGAAGGCTTGTAAGCCGGGTCCATCTCAAGCACCGGGTAGGTGCCGTTCTTCTTGGCCTTGAGCAGCTCGAGGGCTTTCGGCTCGTACCCCGGCGCGATGCAGCCGTCCGAGACCTCGCGGCTGATGACCCTGGCCGTTGATTCATCCACGGTATCGGACAGCGCAATCCAGTCTCCGAACGATGCCAGGCGGTCCGCGCCCCGGGCCCGGACGTAGGCAATCGCGAGCGGCGATAGGTCGAGTCCGGACACGAAGCAGGACTCGGCGAGTTCGGCGGAGAGCGGCTTGGCGATGGCCGCGCCGGCCGGAGAGACGTGCTTGAATGAGGCGGCCGAGGGTAGCCCGGTCAGTTCCCTCATCTCGCGTACCAGTTGCCACGAGTTGAGCGCATCGAGCAGATTGACGTATCCGGGTGCGCCAGACAAGACCTTGAACGGCAGCTTCCCTTCTGCAACGAACGCGCGGGCCGGAGACTGGTGCGGATTGACGCCGTAGCGGAGCTTTATCTCATCCATGCCGGTTCACGTTAGCGATGCGGGGCGCAAAGTCAAGCGGAGGACGCGGATAAATCAGAATTCAGAGACCAGAAACCAGAATTCAGAATTGCGGACGGGGATCGGATACTCGCAGATTACGCAGATTGTGGATCCGGAACGAACAACGATAGACGATGAACGATGGACGAAGGAACGAGTGCCGCAGTTGACCATTTAGAGCGTAGATGGTAACGTTTCTAGGCTACAAGTGGTTCCGCTGTCATAGCTTTCTGAGTAAAGGAGTCCCAGATGAATCAGATTCTTGTGCTCGAAGGAAGCCCTCGAACGGGCAACACGAGCGCCGTGACCGATTGGGTGCTGGCCGGGATGCGCAAGGGCAACAAGGTCACCCGCGTGAAGTTGTGCGAGCTTAACATTCATCCCTGCCAGGAGTGTTTCACCTGCACCAAGACCAAGAAAGGTGCAGGCTGTGCGCAGGACGACGACATGCTGGGGCTGTATGACAAGATGATTGATGCCGACCTCATCATCTGGGCCAGCCCGATATTCTGCTGGGGCGTGACAGGCCAGACCAAGATGGCACTGGACCGTTGCTTCGCGCTCCTGACCGGAGAGGATTTGCTGAAGGGCAGCAAGTGGGCGTTGGTGCTGACCGCGGGTGGGGATGCGTTTGACGGCGCGGACCTCGCGGTACAGATGTTCAGCCGGCTCGCACGGTACGGCGGCATCAAGTACGTGGGACAGCACGTTGTTGCTCCGTGTCCGGATGGGGCGAAGCTGAAGACGAACGCGAAGCTGCATGAGTCGGCGAAGGAGTTCGGGAAAGAGTTGGCCAAAGCACTGAGAGCCGGATAGTTCAGAAATCAGAGTGCAGAAACCAGAAACCAGAATACCGCGGCACGGCTTTCTGATTTCACTTTTCTGGTTTCTGACTTCTGGTTTGTCCTTTGCGCAGTCGGGCGCTGTTAATGGCTTCGTCCGGGATGCGAAAGACGGCGAGCCGCTGGCGTTCTGCAACGTCTACCTGGACAAGACCGACTTCGGCGCAGCCACGAACGCCAAGGGCTATTATTACATCGGGCACGTGCCGGAGGGGAAGTACCAGTTGGTCGCGTCGTTCGTCGGGTACAAGAACATGACGCGCTCGGTCTCGGTCGGGCCGAACCAGACCGTGAACATGGACCTGGAGCTTTCACCCGGGGCGATTGAGTTGGGCGAGGTGAAGGTGACCGCGGAGCGGGCGCGGTTCGAGCGCGAGGTCGAGGTCTCGGCGGTGCGGCTCGACACCAAGCAACTGCAGTTCTTGCCCAAGGTCGGCGGCGAGGCAGATTTGTTCCGCACGATTCAGTTGCTGCCGGGCGTAGTCTCAACTTCGGACTTCTCGAACCGGCTCTACATTCGGGGCGGGAGTCCGGACCAGAACCTGATTCTCTTGGACGGCATCACGGTGTACAACCCATCACACCTGTTCGGGCTGTTCTCACCTTTCATCGAGGACGCGGTGTCGGACGCAACCCTGCTCGCGGGCGGGTTCCCGGCGAAGTACGGCGGGCGCCTGAGTTCGGTGCTGGACGTGACCACAAAGGAAGGAGACTCGAAGGAATTCACCGGCGACGCATCGGCCTCGATGATTGCCGCGCAGGGGCTGGTCCAAGGACCGATTCCGGGGCCAAAGTCCGAAGGCGACAGCCTCAACGGAGCGTTCAGGCCCTCGGGTTCGTACCTGATTGCCGGCAGGAGAACGTACCTGCCGGACATCCTGCTGAAAGCGTTCGGGGTCGATGGGCTCGGCTACTACTTCTACGACCTGATGGGGAAGGCGAACTATGAGCCCTGGAAGGACTCCCGGTTCACCCTGACCGGACTGGGGGCCGAGGATGTGCTCGACTTCTGGGACCCTTCGAACGCCAACGGACTGAAGGCCAACCTCGCATGGGGCAACCGCGGGGTTTCGCTGCGCTGGAACCGGGTGTTTACCCCGATTCTGTATGGAGAGGTCGTGGGCGCGTGGAGCAACTTCTACTCGAGCTTCAACGTGAACTTTGGCACACCTGACACCATCAAGATGGCGACAGGCCTGACTGACCTCACGCTCAAGAGCGACCTGACGTGGTATGAGACCGACCGCCTGACCTCGGACTTCGGGCTGGACTGCCGCTTTACCCGGACCAACCTGAGCTTTCAGTACGATACCACCGCCTTCGGCACCGCCGACACACTCTGGCCTTTGGCCGCCTACGTCGACGAGAAGTGGGAGATAGTCCCCGACAAGCTGTTTCTGAAGCCCGGCTTCCGGCTGAGTTACTACACCAAAGGGCGGCGGATCGCGCCGGAACCGCGGCTGGGGTTGAAGTATCTCCCGGCCAAGAACACAGCGTTCGACTTGGCCGTAGGCAGATACACGCAGCCGATGGTGACGCTTAACTCGACCGACGCCGTGCTTTCAATCTACGACATGTGGTTGCCGGTACAGTCATACCAGTCGCTGCCGACGGCGTACCACGCCATCGCCGGCGTGGAACAGTGGCTGAAGCGCGACGTCGTGTTTTCGCTTGAGGGATACTACAAAGACTACCAGAACCTGCTCGAGACCCGGTACGGCGACTATTTCACGCCGCCGGAATCGCTCCTCGCGGCCAACGGCTATTCCTACGGCGCGGACCTGATGCTGCGCAAGACCGAAGGCTGGGTCAATGGCTGGGTCAGCTATTCGTACATGTGGACGCGGCGGACGGCGGGGGGTGAGTCTTACTTTCCGGCCTATGACCGGCGTAGCACTGTGAACCTTGTGCTGTCGTTCCCGCACCTGTTCTGGGGCATGGACGTGTCAGCCAAGTGGACGCTCGGAACGGGGCTGCCATACTCCGGCGACATCGGCTATTATCCTGAGTATCAGTACCGGCCGGCTGACCCAAACTGGTGGCGACGCCCGGAATGGGTCTTTATCAATGGGCCGCGCGACGCGTTTCGTTACCCGGTCTATCATCGTCTCGACGCGGGGGTTACCAAAGCCTGGCAGAAGAAGTGGGGCGAGATTTCCGCGTTCCTCGACGTGACGAATGTGTACAACGCCAAGAACGTGCTGCTTTACTATTGGGAGATTGGGAAGGACGGACTGCCGGTGCGGCACAGCATCGGCATGATTCCAATCCTGCCAACGCTGGGAGTGAAGGTGAGGTTCTAGCGAATGACGAATAGCGATTGGCGATTGGCGATTCGGGGAGCCCTGCTGAGCTTGTGCTTGGGCCTCTTCCTGGTTGCTTGTGAGGTGACGCCGACCCAGCAGTTCACGCCCCAATTGGTCGTGGAAGGGCTGATAAGGGCGGGCTCTCCTGTCGCACAGGTCAACGTCAATCGCACCTACAGGATTGAAGAGTCCTTCGACACGACGTTCCCGGGGGTTAAGGGCGTAGTGTGGCGGGTCGCCGATACCTGGCCGCTGGCAAACCCGATGCGTGATGTCTACGCTACGCCGGAACTCAGCCCCTTGCCTGGGCCCGGCGACACGTTCGGCATCCGCATTGCCAAGGACGGATTTGATACGGTCTACGGTCGCACTGTGGTGCCGGATACGTTCTCGATTCTATTTCCACGTGAAGGCGATACCGTGACGATTAACGACTCGATGGTCTGGACTCGCAGTCGCCACTGCGCCGGGTACTACATGTCCGTCCGGGACATCGAGGGGAAGGACACGTCCTACTACAGCCTTGCGATTCCCAACGACACTACCGGTAACAACTTCGACTCGCTAGTCTTCAGATTCCCGCAGATGGTGTTCCTGTACCACGCCGAGCCGGGGTTGAATGAGCTGCGGGTCTGCGCACTGGATACCAACTACTTCGATTGGATCAGCGGCGGCGGTATTGGGTTCGGCGGAGCCGCGAGCGAAACGACCCACCTATCCGGCGGGCTCGGCGTGTTCGGGTCGTGTGTCGGTGAATCGCTTAAGGTCTATGTGAAGACAGAAACGACCGGAATCGGACGAACGGGACGAATTCGGAATCCGGACCGCGGAATGCGGAATGCAAGGGTGGCTGGACCGCGAACGGCGGGCGGACCTTCAACAGCGGGGAGAGAACGCGAGCGGCTGGGACTCAATTCCGAAGTCGGCGAAGACCAGGCCTTCGATGCTCGCCGCCTGCGGCTCTCGTCCGTCCTTCGTCGCGATTAGGACTTGACGCCGCCGTCGGAAACCGGTCTCTCGCCAACCGCCAGCCATTGGGTGACCATGGCCAGCAGCCTCTCTCGTTCGACCGGCTTGGGTATGAACGCATCGGCGCCGGCCTTCTGCACTGCTTGGACGTCCTTCTCACCGACGCGCCCGGAGAGGATAAGGACCGGGGCCTTGAACGTCCGGTTGCGCTTGAACAACGAGCACAACGTCAGGCCGTCGATACCGGGCATCGCGATATCGCATATAGCCAGATCGGGCGGGTCTTCGCGTTCAGCCTTGAGCGCTGCCATGCCGTCGGCGACACTGGTCACACGATAGCCGGCCGACTGCAGTATCTTCTCGATCAGAAGTCGAACCGGGGCATCGTCATCAGCCACCAGTATGTGTTTCAACACTTTGACATTAGACAAGGACTGACCGTAAGTCAAGTTGTTGCGCGTCTCTCTCGTGAGACCCAGAGGCCGGTACTATTCCGGGAGTTGGCGAGAGCAACCACCCAGTTGTATCCCTGGCAGTCCGGGCCTGAAGTCGCCACCCGACTTCCGGCCCTTCATGACAGTCTGACGCGTGACGCAGAAACCGAGGCCGGAGTTGGTCACGCATTCGTGTTTGAGATGGCGAAGGCGCAGGAACCGGCGAGAGAGGACGTGTCGCGCCCGTGCAATGCCCACCTCACGTTCCACCAGCCACGACTCCGCCCCGCACCAGACTGTTGACAAGTGGGTCGGCGGCGTGTACTATTGCTGTGAAATTGGTAACAGCGTGAACTGAGTAACAGATATGAAGCGACTTAGCGGTAGGGCAGTCGAGAGGCTCATCGCGTATCGTCGAATACTATCGCTGTGTGGAGAAAGTCATCCCCGGCATGTCTACTCGCATGATCTCGCGGGACTTACAGGTGTATCCGCAGTCCAAGTGCGTAGGGACATGATGGAAGTAGGTTTCTCCGGCAGCCCGAGTCGTGGATACGATGTCGCTGAACTGCTTGCACGCATCGACTGCATCCTTGATGCCCCAGACGGTACGAGAGCTGTGCTTGTGGGCGTCGGCAACATCGGTCGCGCCCTGCTATCTTTCCTCGCCGGTCGGGGAGGAAGAATCTCGATTGTCGAGGCTTTCGATAATGACCCGGCGAAGATCGACCGGGTGATACTCGGATGCCGAGTCTGTGACATCGCGACTCTGCCTGAGCGCGGGCGAGCTTTGGGCGCGCGCTTGGGTATTGTGGCCGTGCCGGAATCGCAGGCAAGGGAAGTGGCCGACGCGCTGGTTGAGTCAGGTGTCACCGGGATTCTGAACTTCGCACCGGTGCCGCTCTCGGTCAAGACCGGGGTCTACGTCGAACAGGTTGATATCATGCGCGCCATCGAGAAGGTGGCGCATTTCGCCAAGTAGGAGAAAGTCAGAGAGGTCTAGGCAATATGGCAAACGCTACCGTTGAGAAGGTTATGCAGCGTTATCCGAAGGCCGGCCGGGATAGCCTGATACCGATTCTTCAGGCAGTCCAGGAGGAGCAGGGCTTTCTTTCGGAGGACGCCGTCGTCAGCATCGGCCGACACCTGCGGATACCCGCAAGCAAGGTGTTCGGCGTGGCGACGTTCTATAATCAGTTCCGGTTC